>CAJATL010000016.1 GCA_903944895.1 uncultured Bacteroidota bacterium | reverse complement strand
ACATAATTGGAAACCGGGCATTTACTTTATCGTATTAAAAACCGGCTCAAAAACCATCGAAAGCACCAAACTAAGCATTATCAGGTAATTATAAACAAATACTCCCCGGCCTTTGGTGGCTGGGGAGTTAATTTTAAAAAAATTATGAAAAAAGCACGGTTAAAAGAATTCTTAAACAAAAGTATAATTATTTAAGTAGTTCAATTCCCTGTATTCCGGAAGGCATCTTACAATAAAAATAAATTAAAAACAAATGATAAAAAAGGTCATATTACTTTTAAATATTCTTCTCGCATTTGCATTACTGGAACTTAGCACAACAACCGCACAAGTTTTGGAGCAAGACTCCCTCGCATTGGTAGCCTTTTACAACAGCACCGGTGGCCCCAACTGGACTCACAACAACCACTGGCTTACCGGGCCGGTAAGTTCCTGGTATGGGGTGACCGTGGAAGGTGGAAGGGTGGTTGAGTTATCACTATATTTGAATAATTTGAATGGTACGATACCTATGGAAGTAGGTAATTTGACACAGATAAAGAAGTTTAAGTTAGGTCATGATAAAGGTCTTAGTGGTGAGATTCCGGAATCAATTATTAATTTATCACAATTAGAAGTATTTGTCATTTGTAATTGTTCCATATACGGTACAATTACAAATAAAATTTGTAATTGTTCCAGTTTGTCAAGCCTTCAATTATGGGAAAACAACCTCACTGGCCCCATCCCACCAGAAATTGGCAACCTAAATAGTTTGAAATTTCTTAACTTGTATGATAACCAATTGACTGGCACCATACCGCCAGGATTGGGGAATTGTACCAATTTAATAGAGTTACATTTGAACAATAATAATTTATCAGGCGGATTACCTGCTGAAATTGCTTCAATAAACGGGCTAAATAGCTTTAATGTTTCAAATAATGATTTATCAGGCCCGGTTCCTGATGAATTTTCTTATCAAATCAGTTACTATTTCTTCTATATTAACAACAACAATTTTGATTACTTGCCCCTATTTAATAACTGGTATTTGCTCAGCGGGCTTAAAGTGGAAAACAATAAACTAACCTTTGAACACCTTGAATCCCATGCTCAAGCCGGTTATATGTGGTTCGATTACAGTCCGCAGGCTAATATGCTGGAAGAAATTGACACGACGCTTGTGCCAGGTAGCAATTATTGCATTTATTCCGGTACTGGCGGCGAATTTACCAATTACGAGTGGTATAAAAACAATGAACTGATCTTTGAAAGCCCCGAAGCCGACACATTATTCCTTGAAAATATTACATATTCCGATACTGGCGTTTATATATGCCATGCTCAAAACTCATTGCTTAACCTTCTGAACTTGCATAGGAACCCGGTGCATATTACCATCGATACCGGAACAAATATAGCTGACTTCTACAACTTACAAAAGTCTATTACAATTTATCCGAATCCGGCCAGCGAAGAAATCACAGTAGTAATGCCCTTTGAGTCTGAACCAGTGAATTTAAGGATTTTCGATTCGGAAGGACAATGTGTATTAACTGAAAGGTATATTCAAAGCAATAGTTCACAAATAGTTGTTGGTATTCAAGGCTTAATCCCGGGGATTTATTTTTTGCAGGCACAAACTGAAAACAGCAATTATACAACGAAACTAATAATAAACAACCGGGGCACGGACCGCTAAGAACATGCTCCCGGTTGGAAGTCAATTAAATTAATAATTAACAATTCAATTTTACAAAAGTATGAAAAAGTTTAAATTTCCGGCAGTTTTTGGCATAGCTATGCTAATACTGCAAGGGCTTTATGCCCAGTACACAGGTCAGGTAACCTTTAATCCTGCCGAAGTAAACACCACACAAACCGATGGCTGGGACATAGCCACCATCCCGGGTTGCTACATGGAAACCGATATTGGCAAACCTTACCTGCCGGTTAAGCACCTGCATGTTGTCATACCGGAAGACAAAACCATTACAGGAATCCAAATCCTTAGTATCCAGCAGCAGGAGCTTGCAGGTACCTACAGCATTATGCCTGCGCAACCCGGTCAAATTCCCGGAGAGCCTGCGCCTGCATTTGTTGATCCGGACACCGCCATTTACGGAACCAATGCCATTTACCCGGCAGAGTACATTTACAATTCAACATCAGGCTTTATGTCGGGGGTACATATTGCAGGTATCCTTTATTATCCGCTTACCTACAACCCCGTAACACAAAAACTCTACTTAACCACCTACCTGGAATACAGGCTGGTGTACGACGACCAGGAAAACGACCCGGTGAAACCACGCAGGATGATGAGCGACTCGTACCTAAAACTGAAAGAAGAAATAAAGAGTTTCGCTGAAAATCCAACCGATGTGGAAACCTACTTTCAATTGGAAAAAGTTGATGATTTCACAGGCGAAGCTTTTGCCCCGGATGACTTCCCTAATTTTAACGGTCAGGCGGTGGAATATGTGATCATTACCAACGAAACCTTAGCCGAAGGCTTCCAGGAGATTGCCGACTGGAAAACCCAAAAAGGTGTGCCGGCTGTAGTTCGTACAATTGAATGGATTTACAGCTATTACCCAGGCGTTGACAAGGCTGAAAAGGTAAGGAATTTTATTATTGATGCCAATCAAAACTGGGGTACATTATACATTATGCTTGGCGGTGACAGTGACATTATCCCAATAAGATTTGCCTGGATTGGTCCATTTACTGACCTTGCTGATCAAATTCCGAATGGCGAATTCATCCCGGCCGATATGTATTTTGCCTGCCTTGATGGGAACTGGAATGCCGATGGTGATGCAATATATGGAGAAGCTGATTGGGAATGCAATAGAAATGGGCCTCCCGTTTACTTTCCAGATGAGGATTTTGATCAGGTTGACCGCCAGCCGGAGGTTTACATCGGTCGTGTGCCGGTGGAGGATTATCTGGATGAACAGGGACAGCTTATTGAGCTTAACAGATTCAAAACTAAGTTTTTTGAATATGTAAAAACCTCACAGGGGAATGAAAACAACGTCTTGTTGTTTTCACAGGACCAAGGAAATGTATGGAGTTGGAGAATGGATGATGTTGCAGACCAGTTTCCTACAGGTTGTAATATTACTAAATTGTATCAGAAACCCCCTTACAATAATACAAACATAGACGTATTAAATGCAATGAATGCTGCAAGTGGAACCAGTTATCATATAATATCTGGTTTTGGCCATGGTGGCCCAACTTCATTTAATGCATGTGTAGGTTCACTAACCCGTACTGATATGGATGGCCTAACCAACCCTGATCGTAGAGTAATTTTATACAATAACCATTGTAGTACAATGGGATGGGAAAGAAACACAGTTGCCGAACATTTTATTAATGCCGAAAATGGAGGCATATCATATATTGGTTATACTCGTTTCGGATTTATTTACAGCCCTACAAATTATTGCCAGTTTTTTATTCAACATTTGTATAATGATAATAATGTAATAGGTAATTCCTTTAATTATATCAAAGAACTATATTTTAACAATAATTATTATGACAATCTTGATCGTTTTGAATTTTTCTCCCTAAATATTTCATCTGACCCAGAATTGCCGGTATGGACCGACAGTCCTGATCCTCAAAATCCCCTTATTGTTGATGTTCCGGCAAATGTTTATACCGGCGGGCAAACCGTACCCGTTGATATCGACAACCTGGCAACGGGTGTGGAAGCCATTGTTTGCCTTTACAAGGAAGGAGAAATCTATGCAAGGGAAACCGTAACCGGCTCCGGTGGTACGGTAACAGCAAACCTGGATTGTTCACCGGATTCCCCGGGCAACATCCTGGTTACGGTTACTGCAAAAAATTACCTGCCCGTCGAAACGGTCATACCGGTAACTTACAATCCCGGTATTCATTTGTTTGCATCGTTAATAACGATCGATGATGATAATGTTTCACCAAGCAATGGAAACGACGATGGCCGGGCCGATGCGGGAGAAACCTTTGAACTGCTTGTTACACTCAAAAATAATGGACTAACCGGCGCAACAGCAGTAAATGCAACATTAAGCACATTATCGGACTATGTAACCATCACGCAGGATCAATCGGGTTTTGGGAATATCGGTTCCTTAGGCACCGGCATATCCGTATCTCCCTATGTTATTTCGGTTGATATCGATGCTCCAGATCAGTTTCTTGCAGTTTTTAATTTAAATATTACCGACAGCCAGATGAACACTTACCAGGATGAGCTTTATATCGAGGTTCATGCCCCCGATCCTGAACTCGTTAGTACAACTATTGTAACAACAATCGGTAACGACATGGTAATTGATCCCGGCGACCATGTTGAGGTTACTTTTGGGCTTTATAATGGTAGAACCGGAATGGCAAGCGGTATAGCAGGCGTGTTAAGCAGCAGTTCACAATATATCCAGGGCATAGGTGAACCGGATCAAACGTTTGGTGATGTTCTGTCGCACACATCGGGTAGTAATGCGGTTCCTTTTGAGTTTGATGTTATTAATAATTATAATAACCAGACTATCGAAACGACCCTGACGCTCACCGATGAATGGGGACAGGAATGGATACTACCTGTAAATTTTGACAAACCCCAGGATATTGCGAACATCACATGGGAAAGCACAAATGAATCCATTTCTTTGTTTTGGGACCCCGTTATTGACGAAAAGGGCTACAACGTTTACCGAAGCAATTCGGAGGAGGGTGACTATCTAATGATAAATCCTCAAATCGTTACAGGATTTTCAGGCTATACCGATTATGGTTTATTGCCCAAAACATTATACTATTATAAAGTATGCTGTGTCTCGCATTCAGGTTTGGAAGGCAATCTCTCCGTTCCCCAGGAAACCTGGACATCGCTGCCCTATCATGCCGACTGGCCAAATAAAGGAATTAACACAGATGATTTCGGTGGCAGGACCGAAGGATCGCCCATGACTGCAGATTTTAATGCTGACGGATACAAGGAAATATATTTTACAACAAACGACGGTGTTGCTGAAGCCTGCACCCTTGGAGGAATATTCGGCTTTTACCATGATGGAGAAGAGATTTATGATATTGATCATAATCCTACAAGTTATAGCGGGTTTTATAGTTATAATAATGCAGGTTCAAGGGCAACCCCTGCAATCGGCGATTTGAATAATGATAACATTATAGAATTGGTTACCACAACCAAAGGAGTAAATAGCGTTAACGACCGGCGCAAAATTTTTGTCCATTCAACAACCGGAGATGATACACCGGATCTGTTGTGGAGCGGGAGTATCGGCGGCCCAGATTTTAAAGGTGCCGTTTTATCCGATATTGATTACGACAGTGATCTCGAAATTATTTCAAAAGGCGGGTGGGGCAGCCCAATATACGTTTTTACTGTTGATAACAATAATTATAGCAATTATTCTAATTGGCCGCTAACCCTATCTTCATCAAGTGGTTATGGAATGCCTGTAGTATCAAATATTAATAATACAGGAAACAAAGAGCTTATTTTCGGCTTTGACAATGGAACTAATTTCGCAGCCGGAATTTATGTTTTTAATGATGATGCTACTTCCTATATAGCAAACGCAGGAGGTCTGTTTTATGCGCATTTTAGCAATGAGACAAATGCTTATGACAGGATGGACAGCCCGGTAACAATCGCTGATATTAATGAAGATGGCTATGATGACATCATTTGCGTATCAGGTAGAAATCTAACTGGAAACCCGCAGGGAAGAGTGTTTGTTTTAAATAATTTAGGTAGCACCATCACTGGCTGGGGTTATGATGATCATACTTTTAGTCTAACCAATACAGATGAAGGAAAAGCCTGGCTACCTGTTACCAGTGTGGGTGACCTTGATGGCGATGGGCATTTGGAAATATTGATTGCAAGTGATGAATACATCTATCTCTGGAAAAAGGATGGAACCGAATTTATCGATCCTATTTATGTTCAGGGTCTTGAGGCAAAATTTATTGCACCGCTTATTGCCGATGTTGATGAAGATGATGATTTAGAGATCATCGTTGCATCTAACAATAGTGGATATGGGGCAATACATTGTTATGATATTGATGGGAGTAGGGTCATGGGTTGGCCGATAAGACTTCCCGGTATTTTTTCGACTCCCTGTATAGATGATATTGATTTTGACGGGAAAAATGAGATTATTGCAAATGCAAGTAATGAAGTTCATGTTTGGGAAACAGATGGTGATGCCGATAAGATAGAATGGGGCAAGTATCGTCACGATAGTTACAACAGCGGAATTTATGGCAATTCTTGTTTAAATAGCTCCGATCCTGTAACTATTACCAGTGTTACGGAATGGACGGAGAACCATATTATGCAGGGAAATATTATCATCGAACAAGGAGGCGAATTAACTATCTCCGGAAACGTAGCACTTCCCGAAGATGCAAAAATCATTGTAAAACCGGGAGCTGAACTTGTGCTTGATGGCTGTAAATTAACAAGGGCTTGCACAGGCAATTGGCAAGGCATCGAAGTCTGGGGCAATCCTTCACTTTCGCAAACATCAGCTAATCAGGGAACACTCGAAATTATTAATGGTGGCACCATCGAAAATGCTACGGTGGCTGTGCGTTTAGGCTCCAAAGACTTTACCAACAAAGGCGGCGGGATTATATTTGCTGCTGATGCTGTTTTCCGTAATAATCGTACAGGGGTGATGTTTGAAACGTATAGTTCTGGTAATTTCAGCTATTTCGACCGCTGTACTTTCGAAACTACTGCCGAATTGCCCGATAACCAAACCCCGCAGTACTTTGTTATGATGACTTCGGTGGACGGGATAGACATTAAGGGTTGTACATTCCAAAACACGCTTCCCGATTCGGTGGCATACGCTGACCGTGGGATTGGAATTTATAGTGTTAATTCGGTGTTTACGGTTGATAAAGTTTGTATTAGCGGTACTACGCCATGCACCGAATATCGGTACCCGGAATTTAATAATCTGAACTATGCCATCAAAGCGTTGGCCACTTCTTCAAATACTCCTTGTTATATCCGTGAAGGACAGTTCAATTATAACCGCCGTGGTGTTTATCTATCAGGTATT
>CAJATL010000015.1 GCA_903944895.1 uncultured Bacteroidota bacterium | reverse complement strand
CCCGATAAACGGGGCAGGCGTGGCGAAATGTTGGTAGAATTAGTGAACATTGTAGGATTTGGAGATGCAGCACACCGAAATATCCAGGAAGGTTGGAAGGATGGACTTGATCAATTGAATTACTTTCTTTTGTCTTGACACAAAAGAAAGTAAGAAAGAAAAAGTCAAGACTTCATGAAAATTTCCTGTTTTCTACGGGTTGGCTTCCCGCCTAAAGCGGGACGATACAAGCCGCGCCATCGTACAGGCCGGCCTTTGCTACTGTATCGCTTTAAAAGGCCCTCGCTTTGAGCCTTCCCTTGAAAACAACGGAAATTTTCATAAGGTCATCCTGAAATTTGCGATGCCTTCTTTTACAAATATTTTTAAATGAATTTGTTCATAAAGTGGAATCAGGTAGATTAAATTTTAGAAGGCTTCATTGACGCCAAAGTAAATTCCGTTGTTTCCGTTTTTATCAAAACCGATGTCAAACCTCACCACGGTGGGATTGCTTTTTAAAATCTTAAATCTGATACCACCACCAAAACTGATTTTCGGGTTTTCGAAAAAGGAGAGCGGAAAATCGGCTACTTCGCCAATGGAGCCAAATCCTGCTGCTGTCCAGCGTGGATGAAACCTGGCGCGATATTCGCCCTGTAAAACGTACATACTTTTATCCATGTACCGTCCTTTAAAATATCCGCGCATCTTTTCGCCACCACCCAGCCAGGCCATGCTTTGGAAAGGCACATTTCCGTAAGTACTTTCACCGTAAAACTGCAAGGCCATGGTATTGTTGGCCAGATGTTTGAAGTATTTCCGGATGTCTAAAGTATATTTGTTAAAACTGTAGGTTGAGCCAAAAACCCTGCTCGAAAATCCGGATTTCATCTGAATAAGGGCACCTTTAATGGTCGAATTAACGTTGTCGCGGGTGTCGAGGTTAAACATGAGGCTCAATCCGGAAATGATGGCGCCTTCCGAACCGGCAATATCGCCCGCAGCTAAAAGCCCTCCTTCGGCAACTTCGAGCATGGTATGATTTTCATATTTGTATTCCAAACCGAAATTTAATGTCGGCGGAAGCCTTTTTAAAAGGGCTGCCGTTATTTCGTAAGATTTCATGTTGTATTCTTCCAGCGCATCGTCCTTTGCATAATTGCCAATGCCCCAGAAAGAGTTGGGAAAAACACGGTATTTGAGATAACCATCCAGGAAAAGATTTCCGGCATTGAAATAAATCTGGGGACGGGCCTCCAGCATCAGTTGGTTTTTGGTGGTGTAAATGCCCGAAATAAAAACATTCGACAGCCGCGAATTGTAAACGTTGGTTTGGTTGAGAAAAAATACCTGTGCGCCAAGGCCAAATCCAAAGTCGGTTTCAGGCGTGTAAAACACCAAAGGCACGCCAATGAGCTGTATTTTTTTCCGGATGCTGATGGTGTCGGTCTCGATTTTTTTGGCTTCTTTTTGTTGTCCGGATAAACCCAGCGTTAGCAGGATAAAAAGGACAGAGACGATATGACGTTTTTGATGCTTCATTTTGGACTTACCTTTTTGTCAAACAAAACTCCAAAAGCCACCGAAAACATAATCTGAGTGCGCAAAAAATTAACTTCCTGATCCGACTGCGACAATTCGTTATGCAAATTTCCGAAGAGATAAAAGAGATTGTAAATCATGCCAACCTCCAGATTAATATGGTTATTCACAACATAGGAATAACCGATGCCAAGAGAAGTACCAAAACCTTTACCAATCAACGATTCATTATAATTGATTCCCTGACTTTCGAATTCACTGCTCGAAAAATAGTTAACATAGTAAACCGAAAGCTGCGGATAAATGCTGCCCATCCGGCTATTGTTCCAGTAATATCGCGCCCAGGGGCCGAAATACAGCATTTCGGTTTCAAGTTTAACCAATTCGGTGTATTCGGAGCGACCCGTGTAAAATTGCCCGCCAACGCCAAAGCGGTTTTTTATGAGCTTTAATGCACTCATTCCCAGCGAATAATCGTTGGTAATGTACTTAAATCCGCTAAAACCTGACCCTTTGTTAACCGATGATGAACTTATACTTCCGCCAACCAGCACGAGCGTCCGTCCCTTTGTAAAAGGCGAGACCAAAGCAGAATCCTGACCGCATACAGGGAGTGTAAAAATGGTCAGAATCAGCAATGTGAAGCAATGAATCAGGAAATATGTAGAACCTCTTTTTGCCAATTTTCAGCTTTTTGAATGGATTATAAATCAAAAGTAAAAATATGGATTTGTTTGATGGCAAAAATCTTTTAATAAAATTTTTAATTTATGATTTCAGATTTATGATTTCAGATTGACCAACTGTCCAACTGTCCAACTGCTGCCTGGCGACTGTTGACTGCCAACTATCAATTTGGATTTGAAATTTGTGATTTGAAATTTGAAATTTTTGATTGACTGCTGCCTGGCGACTGTTGATTTAGGATTTCAGATTTGTGATTTGAATTTATAGACTGCCGACTGCTTTATCCTGTTGGATCACTCCTCCTCAAAATGCAACCCCAATTGTTTTGCTGCTTCTTTGGCTGACTTGTAATGCTGTTTGCTTTCGTCAATCGGGCTGCTTTCGGATGATTTGATTCTGAACTTTACTTTAATCTCAATCTTGTTGCCGCTCATGGCAAAGGGCGTAATGAAATAATTGCACAGTTCGATGTACTTTTCCAGTGGCACTTTACCGGATATCGAAATAGCATTGAATCTTTACGCTGATGGAATGGTTTCACCGCTTTTTCCAAGTACTGTTGGATCATTTGATTATTTAACAACATGTGGAAAAGACTGACTTGCCTTCCATAAGTGTAGCATTGAAATATGGTCATGTCTGATGGATTTATCGCGAACACTTTCAGCCGAAATTTCCTTAATCGACATGGCTACTTTGATGAGTTTTTTGGGTTGGATCATTATCAGATTTTTTCGATTAGTTCTTCTTTAACAAGGTGATATGCTTTTTGAATATCATACTCAATTTTGGGGCGCAGCAGGGCTTTGAGATCGCCTGTAAACTCGGTGTCATTCATTTTTTCATCAAGGTTCAGCAAAATTTCTTTGGCTGTTTTTGCCCTGCCATTGCTATTTATCATGTATCCCCGGTAACAATGTACTACTTTTTCACAATCGGGTTTTAAATGTACCAAGGCATAATACAGGTCAAACAGATCGCGGCCTTTGCTACGTTGGTACAAAGCACGGATTTTTGTACCCAACAATTCTTCTGCTTCATAAGTTATTAATTCCGTAGAACCCGAAAACCATGTGTTGTTTATGGTATGGTCCATTTTTTTATAGCCAAGGATCGAAAAATGTTCCCTGCAATTAATTTCAATTTTCAGACGTGACTTAATTACCGGGGCAATTTCAGTATCAAAGCGGTAAACAATGGTGTTCATCCTGTCGTTTTGCTTAGTGTCCCTTTTTGTCCCAAGAAATATCATGGCTTTTCTTATTTCGACCATAAGTGGTTTAATTGGAGTGGGATTGATCTGCACAAGGTCTATATCTTCTGAATAACGTGCCTGAGGTTTCATAAACAGTTTGTGAAGCGCAGTACCACCTCTGAAAGCAAGGTTTTCGCGGATAACCTTATTCGAAAATAACTCGATTAAAGCCCGTTCGATAACGAGGTCTTGTTCGACTTGAGCATTGCTTTGCCAGGGAGCAAATTTTTGCCATTCAAAAATAAATGCTCTTGGAATCATACGCCGGTTTCGATTTTCGTATTAATAAACAGCCTCCATTTATTATCTTTAGCTCCAGATTTTAGTCCGGATGCTTTAAGGTATGCAGCCTGAAAATTCATTGAAGCCAGTTTTTGCTCAAATACTGTTGCCAGTTTATTGTTTTGCAAAATATTTTCGGCAACCCAACCAGCCCTTTGGAATACAGAAGCTGGGAAACCATTATCGGCAGCGATTTTCATTGAAGCAGGTTTTATATCTTCCGACAGCTCTTCGAGAATAGTTGTAATCCGGTTATAGCCTCCCATCAGGTATTCGAAATAAATTAAATCAAGAAAGGTCAGCGCTTTATCGGAGATTTTAAAATACCCGGTATCTGTTTTGCGGGTTTCGATACCAGCCTGGGGGAAATGCTTTTTTTCGGAGAAATTAATCATAATATCCCGGTTCTTAATATTGCGGGTTTTCGGACTTTCGGATATAATAAAAAACTCCTGTGGCTGCTGATGAGCGGCGCCGTGAAACATGGCAGCACTGAAAAGTCCGACATAATATTGTTTGGAGAGATATTTCATGAGGTCGTCCACATAAAATTCAACAGGAATCACGCCCATTTTACTGTATTCGTCAGGAATAATTATAAAAAAACCTTTTCTGATATTCCTGACCATGCCCTTTTCTCTTAAACGGTCAATATCTTTTCGGATATTTTTTGCAGGCTTACCAATGGTTTCGACAATTTCTTCGAAAGTAAAGGCATATCTTCCATTACTACGAATATCTCTTAGAAAATCTATAGTGTTTTTATTAGCCTCGGTAGTCATGTCATCATTAAATTATTTGACCTGCACTAAACCCCGAATAAAAGGGTTAATTGCATGTGCAATATTACAACGTTTATTAATACCAACAGCATTTAAATAAGCATAACGATGAACTTGTCCGGAATCACCAGACGGAATTATTACTCTACCCATAATATCAGCTCCACAATTACTATTAAAAGTAATCGAAGAAGGATTGTCAGTATCATTATGAATGGAAACTCCGGATGAATGATAAATAGCTTTAAATTTTAGACCTCGTTTTGTCACAATTACAATGCTTTATGTTTCCATTCTTCCATTGGAAGAAAGTACTGAACCCCTTTTGTTTTTAATTCAAAATTCAACGACCTGGATGGATTTTGAATGCGATAAATTTCGGGATCGCTTTTACAATTCATGACGATGTAAAGCCAAGCAGCATTCCCCAATTGTGCCAGGCGGTTCACCTCATTCTCACTCAACATCACACTTCCATCCGAACCACTTCTGCCTTTGACTTCGGTATAGTGCTTCAACTCATTTTGCAGAAGACCGCGAAACAACTGGCTAAGGAGCGGGACGACAAGCTGATCGAGGAAGTTTTGCAAGATATTATGGAGACTAGGAAAGTAAGCCGGAAAGAAGCAATGCCAGTGCTGAACAATCCCCATTAAGAGGTAACTTTAATCAGGTTAAACATTCAACAGGATTCCACGAGAAATTTGCAAGGGTCTTCGAGGGATGTGCAGTTAATCGGTTGCATGACAGGGTAGCGCATTCCATTGCTAAACAAAAAAATGCAAAAGGTTGGGGCTAATTTGCAGAACAAAAAAATATTGCTGGATTTTGTGGTAATGTTTTTTGGTTGGAATTTTCAAAACAATTTGAGCTGAAAAGAATATTAAGAACAAAAGCTGTAGGTTGGACCGTAGGTAAAAAGCTATAAAAGAAAAAAGCCACCATTTAAAACAGTGACTTTTAACAACTTACATTTAATGAACGTGACCCCAAAGGGATTCGAACCCATATCGTCAGAACCGGAATCTGAAATTCTATCCATTGAACTATGGGGCCATTTTTTGCAAAAATAGTGCTTTTAGTTTCGCAAGGACAAAAATTTTGAGGAACATTATTCTGGCATCACGAAAAACCACATTTAACTTGATAACATAAATCCAACATTCCTAAAAAATACATAGTTTTGCCCATCAAATTAAATTATAAAGTTTATGAAAAAGAAATTTACATTTATTCTTGCATTTTTCGTTTTGGCGGTATTGAGCCTTAATGCCCAAACCAAAAAAGCTTACACCACTTCCGGAGGCGAAATAATTTTTTCGTTTGCCGACATCAACAACCAGGGAAATGAAACTGGAAACATCATGAGGTTTTCACCATTTTTTAACCTCCAGAGTAATCTTAATTACGATCCAAACCAAAATTTTGGAGTTTATACCGGATTAGCAATCAGGAACGTCGGTTTCATTTACGACGATCCAAATTCGTCATCCGTCCGTAAAAAGTTCCGTAATTATACCATTGGTATCCCGGTTGGCTTAAAGGTTGGGAAATTAGATGGTGCCTTTGTTTATGCCGGCTACGAAATCGAGTTTCCGTTGAATTACAAGGAAAAAACATTCGACAACGAAATTAAAGAAGACAAGTTTAATGTCTGGTTTAGCAACCGGGTTCCTGCACTTTATCACACGCTGTTTCTTGGAGTTAATTTACCTTATGGCGCCAATCTGAAGTTTAAATATTATCTGACCAACTTCCATAACAAGGATTTTGAGGAAACTAATAGCGATGGCAGCAAAAGTAAGCCTTATGAATTCCTTGAAGCAAATGTGTTTTATTTCGCACTGAGTTTCGATCTGTTTAAAAACACCCAACTGGTCGATCCTGTTGAAGCAAGAGACACAAAATCGGCTGCGCTCTACTAGGCCATTAAATATTCAAGCCAATCGAAAACGGTTTGTTGCAGCACGGAAAATTTACTTAAAAGTGAGTATTTAAAAATTTTTAGCTGGCATTAAATTTGACCACGTTTCACATATTTTTTTAAAATTAACTAACACTAAATTTTTTATGATGAAGAAAATACTTTTAACAATAACCGGGCTGATGGCAACTGTTGCCATCATGTTTTTATCGTCCTGTTATCCCGGAGATACTGTTTCGTACGCCGACCTCGATCTGGTTACCACAGTTTACGACAAGGAAACGAATTTTAACGAGCTTGCAACCTTTGCAATGCCTGATACCATTGTTCACATTAAGGACACACTTGAAGCTTCAAACAACGACGAAATATCCCGTGCTTATGATGGCCTGATTTTAGGTCGGATAAGACAAAACATGGTCGATAATGGTTTTGAAGATGTATCAAATCAGGAACTAACCGAACCGGACGTAATCGTTACGGTTTCTGCCATGGCAACTACCAGTTATTATGCATGGTCGTATTATCCCTATTATTGGGGCTGGTATGGTGGCTGGTACTGGAAAAGTACCGAATATTATCCTTACTATCCGTATTATCCGTGGGGTGGTTACACCTATGTTTCGAGTTATACTTCAGGAACTCTTATCATGCAAATGAACGATATGCGGAATGTTACTGCTGAATCTGACAGCGTTCGTGCAGTCTGGCTTGGCGCTGCTAACGGCCTCATGGGCAGCACAAATGTGTCGGATATCGCCTCCCGTCTGACAACCAGCATTGACCAGGCTTTTAAACAGTCGTCTTATCTTAAACATTAATCGGTAGTGTTTTTAATAATCTGAAATAAATTATAGCATGAAAAAGATATTCATCATCATCATATTTGCAGCATTTGGCTCAATGGCCTTTGCGCAGGAAACATCCATGTGGTCGCTCACCTACAACATGTCCATTCCGATGGGAGAAACCGCCGATTTTATTGGCAAAACAAGCTTCAGGGGAATTGCCGTTGAAGGCCGGCAGTTTATCGACAACAATTTTTCGTTAGGTGGCAGCGTGGGCTGGAATACCTTTTATGAAAAAAAGGATAAACTTACCACCGAGTATGAAAACATAACCTTTACAGGCACACATTACCGCTATCTCAACGCTTTTCCGATTTTTGTAAATGCTGCTTATTACCTCAACGAAGGAAGCTACATCAGGCCATACGTGGCTGCAAATGTCGGACTTATCGTTACCGAGTACCGCAATGACGTTGGTCTTTATACTATTCAGGAAAAACCCGCAAAATTTGGATTTGGCCCGGAAGTCGGTGTTTTGATCGAAACCGAAAGCGGCACTGGTTTTACGCTAAATTGTAAATATAATATGGGAACAAAAACCAGCGAAACCAAGGCATTTTCATCCCTCGGGATCAATGTTGGCTTTATCTGGGTTTATTAGAAAATCGTTGTTCAACAAAACCGAAAGGCTTCATGGAATTGACTTCCATGAGGCCTTTTTTCAGATGGCTAATTACTCCTTTAGATTTCTGTTTAAAACCACCTTATTTCAGGGCTAAATGACTTTCCAAAGCTTTTATGGTAGCTTGTTTCCCAAGCTCAATAAGTTCGGTGGCTTTGTAAAAATCGAAGGTGCCGCAGGCCTGCCTCGAAACTTCAATGAGTATGTCGGGTGGATTCATCTCCAGCGTCAAATCCAGAATGTGTTTTAACATCAGGTTAGATGTTTCACTGATCAGATTAAAATATCCTGATTTTTCCTTTTTGGAGGGTGGGAAAAGGGTCGATAGTTTTTCCTGAAACTCTTTTAATTTACTGCTGTTGATTATTTCGAGAAAATGCCAGTCAGGATTTTCGGCGACTGCCGGCTGATAAGGGATTTGAGCGCTAACATTAACAGCAACCAGAATGTCGCCATTGTTACGAAAAACCCTGTTTACCGGAACGGGATTCAAAACACCGCCATCAACGAAGAGCGTATCGCTTTTTAGCACCGGCGTTATGATTAATGGAATCGAAATCGAAGCACGTATGGCTTCAAACAAACTTCCCTCCCTGATTACAATTTCTTTTCCATGATGGAGGTCGGTAGTAACGGCAGCATATTTCACCGGCAAATCTTCAATTTTTTGGTCAGGAATAAATTTATGGATCTCCTTAAAAACTTTGTCAGCTTTAATAATTCCGCTGGTACTCAGGGTAAAATCGACCAGGTTAAACACATCCATTTTGCCGAGTGAACACATCCATGCTTCATATTCATCCATTTTACCGCAGGCATAAACGCCGCCAATCAAGGCGCCCATCGAAGTTCCGGCGATTGAAGCTATTTCAAATCCGTTTCTGATAAGTTCACGAATTGCACCGATATGAGCGATTCCGCGGGCGCCACCACTTCCCAAAACCAAGGCAATTTTTTGATTCATATCCACATTTTTTTGACTTCTTCACCAACTTTACAAAGGTAAGAAATCTAAAATGGCATTAACAAAAGGATGGGCGTGAATGAAAGGAGCAGACAATTTTTATGCAAAATGCCAAAGCATTACATTTTGAGATTCCATAAAATCACAATCACAATGTGTAACAATCAAAGCCGGGAACAGAAAAAAATAGCAAATACTGAAATGCCGATTCTCCGAGGCTAATAAAAAAGGTATAACCAAATTGCTGCCATAATTTAGCGCCCGCAACGCTAAAAAAAATCAAAGACCGGATAGCGGAGGTTTGGGGAGAAAACCATTGAAAAGGCAATAACGGAACCTTATGAAACCGATGATACTGACCCAGTGATGGCGGCGGCGGGGTGAAAATAAACAAAAAACGTTGGTAGCATAAAATGCGATACCTTAAATTGGAAATCACAAATTGTGACAACCATTTTCGGGAGCAGGTTACTTCTTCAACTCCAGATCCATCCCGCATTTGGGGCAGGCGCCTTTGAAGGATGAGGTGACATCGGGATGCATCGGGCAGGAATAATCGCCCATTTCGATTTTATCGAATTTGCTCTTCATGGCAAAAAACCTGAACGAAATCCCTGCGGTAGCCTGAAATTGAGTCCCTACCTGTGTTTTGGTCACATATTGATAAACGGGAATATCGGCAAGGGCGTAAAACGAAAACTTCCCAAGAGTGTAGCTAACCTGGGGTGTTACAAAAACTTTTTTGTAACCGGTTGCGTAGGGATCGTAATTTGGATATGCGTACATGAGAATATCCGGGTTAAGCTTCATTTCGGCCATATATTCACCCCTCAACTGCAAAGTAGCTCCGAGGTTCCCAAAAAACGATTTCCCCACAAAAAGTCCTATGCTGGCAAAATCACCCATCTTTTCGCCAAGCGGATTCCAGCCCTTTTTTATGTAAAGTGCGTTGGCAAAAAAACGGATATTCTTTGCTGGATAGCCTTTGTATAAAAATGTGTAAAAGATGATATCCTGGGCACCGGTGGTAAGCTGCACAGCCTGTGGATTGGTAACATAATACGTTTCACCCGAAAATGGCTCAACATTTCCTGTCGAATCGTTGTAACTGCCGATGGGTATTTTATATCCAAGCCCCACGGTAATTTCTGTTTTTGATTTATCGGTGGTCAGGTTAAGAATATCGTAACGCGGAAAAATAATCAGATCGCCGATACCGGATGATTTGTAAGTTTTTGAAGGATCATCATTGAGCCCGATTTCTTCTTTATGGAAAAAATTACCTGTTTCGATCGACATCGTAAAATCGCTGGTTACGCCGTAAGCAAACCTCAAATATTGGTAGGCACTTCTGAACTGGTCGAAATACTTGTTGGTGTCGCGGGAATCGCCGGTGTAAAATACCGAACTATTGATAAACTGCAGGTTTGTGTTCAGTTCGAACTGTTGGGCGGCTAAAACACCCTGGGAAGTTCCTCCGGCAATCGGGCTTCCTGCGCCGCCTGCACAACATTGTGCAAATGAGATACCGGAAAATAAGACGATGGCAAAAAGGGTAAGCGTAAGTGCTTTCATTCGGAGCGATGATTTAGTAATAATAGAAACCCGGAACTATTTTAATTCATAAACATGCTTTTGCAATACATGCTGAAAATGAAAATTTGTTAAAATGTAAAGTTAGTGAGCCACAGCAACTTTTATCATCCGGCTGCGGGTACCTTCGGTTAATTTGATAAAGTAAACCCCATTACTCAAATCGGCAGTGCTGACATCAATTTTATTTTCTCCCTGAGGAAGGTTGGTAAATGACATTTCGGAAACTTCCCGTCCAAGCTGATCATGAATTTCGACTTTAACATCTGAGGGCTTTTCCAACGAAAAAACTACCGTTGAACTTGTATTTGAAGGATTAGGGAAAGATCTTATATTCGACAATTTTCCAAAATCTTCAGGAATTCCTGTTATGGTGGCATCAATTGCCGAATTGATCGCCGTCTGAAGCGCGCTGGCATTTACCGAGTTGTTGGCATTGTAAAAAACGGCATGGTTTACATCTCCAACAACAACAATTTTCGGCATTCCTGCCGAGCCATAATCTTCCATTTTAATAACTGAATTCGAAAACATGGCTGATGGTAAAATTCCATTGCTGTTGGCCCAGCTATTTATCGAGTTGCAGTTTGTGTTTGCATAATCATCAACAAGATACATGTGGACTTTATCGGGATGCGTAGTTGCAAAACTTCTTACAACATTTGAGGTTGTGAGTGAAGGTCCAACGCAGGCGCTGCACGGCATCACCCAGCAAATAACAATTACTTTTCCTTCGTCAAGTTCGGTAAAAAGGTCGTGATTTGCACCGGTGCAATCATTACAGTTAAAATTAACCGCGGTTTGCGCAAAACTGATGCTGAACATCAGGGTAAAAACAGAAGCAAAAATGAGTCTTTTCATATAATTTAGCATTTAGCATTCGACAATAAAAAACAGACAAAAGTATTCAAATATCTAAAATATGAAATTTATTAACAAATTATTAACAACTTTGAATGCCGGGTTTAGCTTAGTGAATGTGAAATGATTACGACAATAAAATGCGGTCAAATGTTTAAGAACAGCGCAAGCCGTTTAAGCAAGGTATTTGCGTTGAACGGTGCAGCCAAAATATTAAAATGGTTTACCGCATCAGCTTACCGATATTTTTTACTTTCGCGTCAAGCACGAAAAACTGAAGTTGATACCCTGAATGCTTTAATTAGTCACACTTTATGATATTTGAAAACCGGAGCAAATGAAAGGAAAACTTAATCACACCAATAACCACAACGAGCACAAAACAAAATGGGTTGTTCTGCTTACTGCGGTTACGATGGTTGTCGAGATATTTTTTGGTATTTCAACGCATTCGATGGCTTTGCTTGCCGATGGAATCCATATGGGCTCGCATGTTCTGGCCATTGGACTGAGCTGGCTTGCCTATGTTTTTGTCAGAAGGGTTTCGGTAAAAGGAAATTTCACCGGCAATTCTGATAAAATCCTTTCTTTATCTGGTTACACCAGCGGAATGATGTTACTGATTTTTGCATTTGTCATTCTTTTTGAAGCCATCCAACGGCTCTATAATCCTGCGCCAATCAATTATCAGGATGCCATTTTGGTCGCGATAATCGGCCTTTTGGTAAACATCGCCAGTGCTTTTGTGCTGAACCATAAACACGAACATTCCGATCACAACATCCGTGCTGCCTATCTTCATGTTATTGCCGATGCCCTTAACAGCATAACTGCCATTGTTGGACTGACCGCTGCAATGATTTATGACATCGTCTGGCTCGATGCACTTGGGGCAATCATCAGCTCCTTTGTAATTATCAGATGGTCGGTTGGTCTGTTGAAAGATTCAGGGAAAGTTTTGCTGGATATTAAAAAAGGGGCTTAATAGAGTCGGAAGTCGGGAGTCGGAAGTCAGAAGTCGGGAGTCGGGAGTCGGGAGTCGGAAGTCAGAAGTCTTCCATTGTCGAATTATCACATTGTCGCCCCGATAGCTATCGGGGGTCGCATTTTTTCCAATCGTCCATTCTTCGCATTCTTCCATAGTCGAATTGCCGAATTATTTCATTGTCGAATTCCATCTTTCCATTCTTCTCCCGCCGAAGCGGGATTTCGGCTAACGCCTCAACATTCCAATTTTCCATTCTTCCATTGTCGAATTGTCGAATTAACTCATTCTTCTGTAATGAAATCCCACCTCACTCGTTAATAAGACTCATCATTAAAAATGACCTGTTTTGAAATTGATAAAAAAATATCGTTTGTCGCAAACCATCCTGCTTTTTTCGGTGGTAATATTGCTTTTTTTGCAAAGTTGTGTTGAGATCGTCGAAGAAGTAACCGTTAACAACGACCGCTCAGGTAAGGTGGTCTTGTCGCTCAATATCGGCAAGGAAAATGGTTTATTTGGACTGATCAGTCAGTTTGCCGACCTCTCGTTCATGGATGAAATTGAAGATGAGGTTGGGAAAACCATTTATGTGCTCAAACAGCAGAAAGGCATCAGCAATGTGGTTTTTGAAAAAGGCCGGAAAATGAAACTATCGTTTGATTTTGACAATCACAAAAACCTGAATAAGGCTTTGTATGCCGTTACCGGGAATGAAAAGACGATATTTAATCCGGCCATTTACAAAGTAAGAAAAAACAGTTTTGTTAAAAAAAACATGACCACCTGGGCTAAATTGATGCTGGAAGCCAACAAAGACGAAATGCCCGATGAAGTCGTTTTCGATTTGGTCGAAATCACCACCATCGTTCATCTTCCAAATCCGGCAAAGGGATATTCCGGCAAAGGAATCCAGGTGTCAAAGGACAAATTAACATTAAAATCAAGCAATTTTATTTCTGACATTCTGGAAGAAAATATCAGCACCAAAATGAAGATAAGGTTTTAAGAAAATTACAAAATTCAAAACGCAAAACGCAAATAACAAAACTCAAAATTCAAACTTAAATCATTCAACTTCCGGCTTTTTCCTGCCGACTTACGTCTTACGCCTTACCACTTATGCCTTATGCCTAACGCCTCATTTCCAAATAATTTTCCCCAATTCAAACCTTTCCGGAAATGGCCGTTGTTCTGCGGAATATCCAATCGAAATAAGCGAAACCGGCATTAAATGATCCGGCAACTGAAGGAATTCTGAAATATCTTTCATCCGGTCGGTTCTTGGGTAAAGGCCGAGCCACACACTTCCAAGGCCAAGTTCATGGGCTGCCAGCAGAATATTCTGTGTTGCTGCGGCACAATTGATGGTTAGATATCCTTCCTCTTTATCAATATTACGGTCGCCGCAAACCACGATGGCAAGCGGAGCCTGATTGAGCATTTTCCCGTAAGGATGAAGTTGTGAAAGATGATCCAGTATTTCACGCTTTTGTATCACCACAAATTGCCAGGCACAGCTGTTTCGGGCGGTTGGAGCGTACATACCTGCTTTTAAAAGTTGCAGGATCACTTCTTTGTCAACCGGTTTATCGGTGTATTTCCGGATGCTGCGTCGGTTGAGAATGGCTTCGATGGTATTCATGTTTCTGAGTTTATTTTGAAGAATAATTAGCCTTAATCAAGTCAATTTTTTACAAATCTCATCTATTGTACCTAATGGAGTGAAATTCTATTTTTACTATCTATTTTCAATGATTTTTATTTAACGAATAACCTAACGTGATTATCGGATTTATTCGCCTTTCGATCCAGTCTTTTCAGACTTTTGACAATGTTTCGATTAGGATTAAAATTAATTGAAAGTAGTGTCAGATTTATTCTATTCATTTCCATGGCGTTAATTTTAAATACCAATACCTGATTCTCTAATATCAGACCATTAGCAAGAATTACCTGATAATCGAAATTACTTTTAAAATCAATTATCAAACTGTTATAACCCACAAATGAAACACGAATTTTAACGATCCTCTCATGATTTTCAATAACACAAATCCCATCAAAATCTGTAACTCCCCCACCAAATATTTTATCCTGTTTGTCAAGATAGGAGATATTTACAAATGGGATAAAATCTCCGTTTTCATCCCTAACAAGCACTTTTGTGAATTTTTCGTCCTTTTCAGAAGTTGTAAATATTGATTTGCTCAGATTGTATTCCCCGGTATTTATTAGCAAAAATTCGTCGATGATTTCGTATTTGCCGATTCCTCTTATCTGACAAGTTAAACCTCCATCGCTCTGAATATCAATTTTCACTGAATCGCCTTCAAAAAGGAGATAATCCTCATTGTCATAATATTTTCCGTTAAACTGCTGGGCTAAGGTAACAGCAACAAAAACAATAATCATTGAAATTGTCAGGATTGTTCTCATACGTAATCTATGGCAAAAAAATCAGCGCGATTTTACTAATTACACATAGCTTTTCACCAGCAATTCCGAAACGGAGGCATCAATTTGTTCTTTGCGACGGATTTCATCAAACAAAGCCAGCAGGTCGTTTACCTTGAGCCGTTTCTTATCAGAACCCGAAAAGTCGAAAGCAATTTTTCCGTTGTGCATCATCAAAATGCGGTCGCCCAGGTTTACGGCCTGTTGCATCGAATGAGTCACCATCAACGTTGTCAGATTATCTTTTGTGATCACTTCCTCGGTAAGCTGGATGACTTTGGCGGCAGTTTTCGGGTCGAGGGCGGCGGTATGTTCGTCGAGCAACAGCAATTTTGGTTTCAGCCAGCTTGCCATCAGCAGCGTTAAAGCCTGCCTTTGCCCACCCGAGAGTTTTCCGATGGGATTATCAAGACGATCTTCCAGCTTCATGTTTAGCGGTTTTACCCGGTCATGGAATTCGCCTAGGTACTTTTCGTTCAGCGCCCAGCCCAGCCCACGTGGTTTTCCGCGCTTTGCTGCCATGACAAGATTTTCGGCAATGGTCATATCGGGAGCGGTGCCGCTGAAAGGATTCTGGAAAACCCTTCCAATATGCTGTGCTCTCCTATGTTCAGGCCAGTGTGTTACGTTTTCGCCATCCAGAAAAATCTTGCCTTCATCCGGATAAAAGGTTCCTGCAACAGCGTTCAGCAAGGTTGATTTGCCCGAACCGTTGGTTCCCAAAACACAAACAAAGCTGCCTTCTGACAACTCAAAACTCACTCCCTGCAGCGCTTTTACCTCGTTGGCAGTGCCTGCATTAAAGGTTTTATATAGATTTTCGATTTTTAACATTTCCTGTTTGCTTTTCGATTTGACGCTTAACATCCAAAACTCACATTTTAATATTCACCGACAGCTTTGTTTTCTTTGTCTTTTCGATAAATCCGGGTAAGATCAGTGCGATGAAAACGAAAACAGCCGTGATCAGTTTGAGGTCGTTGGGATTCATGCCCCATCTCAGCGCGATAGCCACCAGTAATCTGAAAAGCAGCGAACCCATAATTGCCCCGGTAATGATGAATCCGAGCGTTTTTTTCGTGATCAGCGCTTCACCGATAATCACACTCGCCAACCCCCAGACCAGCATGCCGATGCCCATCTGAACATCAGCAAAACCTTGGTATTGGGCGAGCAAAGCACCCGAAACCGCAATCATCCCGTTGGAAAGTGCAAGTCCGAGAATAATCATCGCCTGCGTATTTACACCCAAAGCACGAATCATTTGCGGGTTATTTCCAGTTGCCCGCATGGCCGTTCCAATGTCGGTTCTGAAAAACCAAAACAACAGAATTCCAAAAAATATGGTGATGATAAACATGCAAAACATCACAATGATGTCGGCACCATTTACCATCCATCCCAGCACATTTACTTCGGCAGTGCCTCCAAAAAATGCAGGGGTCCAGCCTTCAAACCACGAAATGAGGGTTACTCCCGACATTAGCGGAATATTGCTTTTGCCCATCACATGCAGGTTTATCGAATACAGCGAAGTCATCACCAGAATTCCTGCCAGCAGGCCGTTAATTTTAAATTTGGTATGAAGAATTCCCGTTACTGCCCCGGCAAGCATACCTCCAAAAAATGCCAGTACCGTTGCAAACAGCGGATTCCAGCCGGTTGCGATGAGTGCAGCAGCAATGGAAGCCCCAAAAGTTACCGAACCTTCCACGGTGATATCCGGGAAATTAAAAATCCTGAAACTGATAAACACCCCAAGCGCCAACAGTGCCAGGATTAATCCGATTGTTAAAGAACCGATGAGTAAAGTCATGATTTTAGAATTAACTTGTTACAATTTCTTTTACTTCGCCAACCCAGCAGGTGCCGTGAAAAAATTCGCTTTCGCCGGTTCCAACGGCTTCCCGCTCATCGTTGATCAGGTGCATGACCTCGTAGAGATGCTCATTTTCGAAAATATTTTGAATGGTTTCCTGAAGGTCGAGGCAGCTTTTTTTGAGCAAACGGAAATTGAAAACCGCGGTATGAAAATGACCGATAGTTCCGTTGTTTTTATGCAGCGGCCGGCAAAATTTTAGAAGTGAACTTTCCGCTTTGCGTGAGGCTACGCCCACTGTTATTGTCAGCATTTTGCTGTGTGCCGGTTCGATGGTAAAATTTATCCCATCCCGAACCTGCGGAAAACCAAATAAGGATGTATCCGGTTTTTGACCAGGTGCTTTGCTTAACGAAACGCCGACCAATCCTGATGTTTCCGCAATCATCACCAAAGCCAGGGTGGAGAAACCAGTAAAATCCAACAGATTTTCGACAATGCGGCTGAGTTTGATGGATTCGCCCGCTGTTTGAGGATCGAATCTGAAATTACCGGTAAAACTCCCGTTAAAAAAGAGGCCGTACAAATACCTGATTTCGGGGATGAGATTTCCGGTTTTTAGCGAGTAATCGGGGCTGTTGGTGCCATCGGTGGGAAGATAGGCCACCGCATTGCCAGGTCCCACAAACTCGCCCATTCTCGAAAGAGCATCGGCATTTTCGCTGCTTATCGCACCCAGCCCGATGCCAAAATTCTGTCCATCAAAAAATGCTGTTTTAACATCAGAAACCGAAAAATCCTTCGAATGAATTTTCTCAGGATCACCGCTTAACTTTAGTGTGATTGTTTCATTCGCCTGATTTTGTTCCATCACAAACAAAAAGCTGTCGCGTGCAATGGTTTTTGCGCTGGTTTCCCGGGCTGGTGTGTCGTCCACTCTCTCCTTCATCAGATCTTGCAGTCCAACCAAATTGATGATCGTCTGCACACTTTCCGAAACTTCGGTCAGATAAAAGGAGCCATTCACTTTTTTGAGTTCTTTGTAAAACTTCACAAGCACGCGTATTCCGTCAGAACTCAGGTAATCGACACCACCAAAATCGAGCACAATATTATAAAAACCATTGCGGATTTCATCGGTGATGGCATCGTTTAAAAAACCCGACCAATGTCCGTCAACCCTGCCATCGAGGACGATGGTGAGATAATGCCCGTGGTCAACTTTCTTAATTTCTAATTTATCTTTCATTCGGTAATGATTTTATCAGCTTTTTCTAAAATTTCGGCTGGAATGCTTATTCCGGCCTTAGCCGCAGCAAGTTTATTGATGACAAGGTTTGTTTTCGAAACATATTCGAACGGGATATTTTTGGGATTCTCTCCTCTGAAAATCCTTACCGCAAGCCTCACTGCATCTTTGCCCGCCTGCACATAATCCCGCGAAACGGCAGCAACAGCACCATCGCTAACCTGCGATTCGACAAAACCAAACACAGGAATTTTTGCCTTGGTAGCAACTTTGAGGATCGATGAAAATGAGGCCGAAGTTAGATTATCCACGATTTGAACTACAATTTCGATGTTTTGGGAGCACAACGAAAGTGCTGCGTCGGTGGTTTCGGAACTCGAATTAACGGGAACCGAGATAAGCCGGAGGCCTTGAGAGACAGCAGTTTTTTCCAACGCATCCCGGTTTACTACCGAGTTCGCTTCTCCCGGCGAATAGAGCGTTCCAATGACCTTTGTTCCGGGCAAAATTTTCATCACCAGGTCTGCCATTTCCGGATAGGCGCCCGTTGTCGAAATTCCTGTGATATTTGCAAGATGATTCTCAAAATCTGTTCCGGCACCAGCTTTCACAGGATCGGCAACGGTTGTGAAAACAACGGGAGTATCTGTAATTTTGCGAATAGCAACCTGTAAAGTTGGCGTCGAAGAAACGAAAATCAGATCATATTTGGTTGATTTTACAGCGTCGAAAATGCTGTTCAAGGTGCCTACATCACCCTGTGCATTTGAAATATCCAGGTCATAATCCGTATTTTTTACCAGGCCGTTTTCTTCAAGGCCGGCAAGAATTCCTTCGAGGGTTTGTTCCGAAATGGGTGCATCGCTGTATTGAATCAATGCTAACCTGAGTTTTTGTGCCGGCCTGAAAGCCTGATCAGCGCCTGACTGAATGTTTACAGGTTTGTTTTTCACTTCATTATTCCGGTTGCTTAAATCGGATATCAGCAAAACAAGGGCAACCAGAAAGAGCAGCCCAAATCCACGCGAAAGTGGTTTAATCGAAAATGCCATTTTTTTTTGATTTGATCTGGCTAAATTAGGAAATAATTCTTTCGGACAACCATCAATAAAATGCTGCACATTTAAAAGGTTTACGTATTTTTGAAAATAATAAAATTATCCGATGCGAAATCTTGAAAAATTTACCTCACCAATCAAGGGAATCTGGCTGGGAATCCTGCTGTTATTGCTTGTTTCGGGTATTTTACTGCTCTCGGATTTGCCAGGTAAACAAACCGGTAAGTCGGGCTATAAAAATATTGCCGTCTTTAAGTTTTCGTCACGTCCGCTGCTCGACATTACGGAGCGTGGATTTATTGATGGCCTTTCGCAGAGAGGGTTTAACGATGGGAAAAACATCCGGCTTACCCGTTATTGTGCCGAAAACGATCTGCCTACAGCCAACACCATCGCAAAGGAAATCATCAACAAAAAATTTGACATTGTCCTTACTGCCAGCACTCCCGCACTCCAGGTGATGGCGAATGCCAACAAAAACGGAGAGGTGATCCATGTTTTTGCGGCCGTTACCGACCCTTTTCGCTCCGGTGTCGGGCTTGAGAGGGAACATCCGGAATTGAGGCCTGAACATCTGGCAGGGCTTGGGACCTTTCAACCTGTCGAAGATGCCATCCTGATTGCCCTGCAAATAAACCCTGGTTTGAAAAAACTTGGGGTTCCCTGGTGCAACCATGAAAGCTGCTCCGAGGCTTGTGTTATGATTGCGCGTAAGGTTTGCGACAGCCTTGGCATCGAATTACTGGAAGCAAGTGTCGAAAACACCACCTCCGTGCTGGAAGTCTCAAATTCACTGGTTGCCAGAGGCGTTCAGGCGCTCTGGATTGGTGGCGACAACACAGTGGAACTAGCTTTTGATCTGATGGTTAAAGCCGGCCAAAATGGTAAAATTCCGGTTTTTTGTAACGATCCTGAACATGCCAAAAAAGGTGCTTTGTTTGGATTGGGAGCTAATTATTATGAAGTGGGACTGGCTGGCGGTAATATTGCTGCGGATATACTCGAAGGAAAAAAGCCTTCCGAAATCCCTATCGAAAACGTGGTTCCTGAAAAACTATTTATAAATCTTAATGCATTGAAAAACCTGAAAGAAAACTGGATAATTCCGGAAAGGCTGATTCAACATGCTGACAGTATTTTGAGGTAAAAATTGGGAGATTGGAATGATGGAATGTTGAGGCGTTTGCCGAAATCCCGCTTTGGCGGGAATTGAAGAATAGATTCGTCAAACAAAATAAAGAACACCAAATTTAAAACCAGGGAAGTCAAAGTTGGGAAGATCATTATCGGAGGCAAAAATCAGGTGAGGATTCAATCGATGACCAATACCAACACCGCTGATACTACAGCAACAATGAGTCAGACACCGCTGTTGGCTGATGCTGGCTTTGAAATGTTTTGAATAATTGTTTCTCTTTAGACAAAACAGGTACCTGTTTCATCCAAATAAGTCCGAAAACAGGTACCTGTTTTCGGCAATAAATGAAAATAACAGGTACCTGTTTCATCCATGAGTCAAGACTAAAAACTGGTTGGATTTGGGCTAAAGCCCGGTAACTGTCTGGTTTTCAATTGCCCCGACCTTAAGGTCGGGGCAATTGATGTCCGTGATATTCAGGGCTTTAGCCACATTTTTTTTAATTTTTTATGCCTTATTAGACCAGACTAATCCATCATTCTGGAAATTTCAATCCACGCAAGGATTTTCAATACAAAACAAGTGTTTTTAAATTCCTTTCCAAGGATGCTTTTCGTAACAACAGGTAACTTCTATCTTAAAATATGAATTGAACTTCAATCTGGTAGCCCAAAAAACCTTTCTTTTGTAATTAATTCATCATACAGCAACATGAGCAGCAGATTCAAAACGCGGGAAGTAAAAGTTGGGAAGATCATTATCGGAGGCAAAAACCCGGTAACAATTCAATCGATGACCAGCACAAATACCGCTGATATTGCGGCAACGGTGCGTCAGACGATGCTTTTGGCTGATGCCGGATGCGAAATGGTGCGGATTACCGCTCCCGGAATCCGTGAAGCCGAAAACCTGGCGCTCATAAAAGAAGAACTCCTGAAAAAAGATTATGATGTTCCTTTGATTGCCGACATTCATTTTAACCCAAAAGCCGCACTGATAGCCGCTTCCATTGTCGAAAAAGTAAGGATAAACCCGGGAAACTACACCGACCGTAACCTTGGCAAGGCTGATTTTACAGAAGAAGAATTTCAGGAAGCCATTCGTAAAACCGAAGAGCGGATTGCACCCTTGATTGCTGAACTTAAAAAGCATGGTGCAGCTTTGCGAATCGGCTCCAACCACGGCTCTTTGTCCGAAAGGATTATCAGCAAATTTGGAAACACTCCGGAAGGCATGGTGGATGCAGCCCTCGAATTTGTTCGGATTTGCCGGAAAATGGATTTTCACAACATCGTTTTATCCATGAAAGCCAGCAATGTGCGGGTGATGGTTCATGCAACACGACTTCTGGTTCAAAAAATGATCGCCGAAGGCATGGATTATCCTATCCATCTGGGCGTTACCGAAGCCGGTGATGCCGAGGATGGCCGCATCAAATCAGCCGCTGGAATTGGTGCCCTGCTTACCGATGGAATAGGCGACACCATCCGCGTTTCGCTTACCGAAGACCCTGTGTTTGAAATTCCGGTGGCACAGCAGATTTGTGAAGCTTTTTCAAATATTCCTTCTTTTACTGACAAGCCTTTTGACGGGTTTTTTTATGACCCTTTCAGTTTTACAAAAAGAGAAATTAATCCAAACTTTTTATCCGGAAATTTTACTTTCCCACTTGTTATCGGGAAGGAAAAAGCAAATGAAGCTCATGCCCCGGATTTGGTTTTCTCCGAAGATAAAATCCATGGAAAAGGCCGTGTTTATGAATTTCTTGAAGGAGCCAAATCAGGTTTTGAAAAGCATTTACCGGAAGGTTTTGTCAAAATTAATGCTTCCGTAATTTCGGTGGACTGGCTCAAAAGCCTGTATCAGCCTGCAAATTTTATTTTAATTGTTGAATCAACCACCAAAAACCCGGTTGAAGAATGGCGGAAGGTTTTCGAAATGCTGCATCACGAAAATCTGAAAACTCCTGTTATCCTGAAAAAGGTCTATTCCGAAACTGATCCCATAAAATTAGGGATTCAGGCTGCACTTGATTTTGGGCCGCTTTTTATTGATGGCTTCGGGGATGGAATCTGGCTTGAAGCCGAAAATCAAAACCCTCAAAAACTGGTTGAAATTTCTTTTCAAATATTGCAGGCCTGTGGGTCCCGGATTTCAAAAACCGAATTTATTGCATGTCCATCCTGCGGCCGCACGCAGTACGATATTCAGGCTTCGCTTCAGAAAATCAAATCGAAAACTTCGCATCTGCCCGGACTTAAAATTGCCGTGATGGGTTGCATCGTAAACGGTCCCGGCGAAATGGCCGATGCCGATTATGGCTACGTGGGTATGGGAAATGGCAAAGTCGCTCTTTTCAAAGGAAAGAAAATGCTTATAAAATCTGTTCCTGAAAGCGAAGCGGTTGATCGTTTGATTGATCTGATCAAGGAAAACGGAGAATGGCGGGAGGCATAGATTAAAAAGGAGATTCTCTTTTCATGAACTTTGGTTAATCTCCAAAATGACCTCCGATAATTTTAAGTTGTCTTAGAATAATCATCCCGAAGGGATGAAATGTTTGTAGAAAGGATTCAAAATAATAGATATGCGACCCCAGCCGGGGTCGAACTCCTTAATCTTTATCATTTTCTACAAACATGTGACCTCTCTGAGGTCATCACAATTATTCGTTGGCTTTTTTCAACTGCCCATAATTTGAATTACGGAAATTCCGTTACGGAAGAAGTGTAAATTGATTAAAGAACAGAATATTAATACGTTTGCAAAACTTAACAATCCATTTGTTACTTCCTGATATGTTTCGCCGGACTATTTTTGCAATCGGGGTCTAAGGCCTAGAATAAAATAAGGCCAGCGAAAGCCGGCCTTATTTTTTAAAAATGCAATATATTTCGTGTTATGGAAGTATCGTAGCATCGTTGTTTGAAGTGCCTTTGGTGATTTCGGTAAAAATGAAGAAATTAGCACTGCCATCGGGCTGACGACCATACGAATAGGTTACTTCAGCCATTGCCGGAAATACCACATCATCAATCACAACACCCGTTGCATTTTCGAGCCAGACTTCCTCACCACCGCTTGAAAGCCCAAAACCACTTGGGTCGGCATCATCGGTAACGATTACAACAAATCCATTGGCGGGAATTATCGTCCCTGCAGAAAACTCTTTTTTAGGCTTTGAACCCGATTGTCCTCCACCGTCGTAAATCTTATATCCGCTGATGTCGATTGAAGCAGCAGAAGTATTGTAAACTTCAATCCAATCAGGATCTTCATCCGTGCCCCTTGAAAAGATTTCATTCATCAGGATGTAATTTTCGACGGGGGTTGCATTAGAAAAGGTAATGCTGTCGATGGCATTTAAAGCTACATTGACAACTGAGCCATCTGTTTTATGAATAACCAGATCCTGGGCCGAAAGGTTTGCCACCATCATGGTTGCAAGAAATAATGTGTAAAATAGTTTTTTCATGATCTTATGTTTTTACTTTTTGATAATAATTTTTTCACTGACAATTTCTTTATTTTGTTGTATCCGGCAAATGTATGTTCCTGAAGGTACATTTTGTGTTTGCCAGCGGTGCTGGTAATCTCCGGGCTGCTGCTGGCCAAGGGTTTTGCTAAAAACACGCTCCCCTCCAATATTTAATATTTCAAGCAAAACCTCACCCTCATTAACAAGGGTGTAATCAAGGTTTAAGTAATCCTTTGCAGGATTTGGGTAGGCTTTGAACTTAAGCAGCTGCGTTAACACCTGGCTATTCGGCTGAATGCCCGTTGAAAGGTCAAAAGTTAGTTTTTGAATATCGGCTATCGGGATTTCCATAACCGAACCATTGCTCAGGTTAATTTTCATAAATTCCTGCGCCATAATGGGCTGTATGCCTGGTAGCAAAAAAGCTGCAAGCACCCAAAGTAGTTTAAACTTTACTCTTTTCATATCATATTTTTAAAAAGTTAATATCCAAAAATCCTCCAACTATTAAAAAACATCCACTGGTAAATATCGAAATAAGGAAATCACAAGCCATTTTTGAATGAATTGACAAATTTGCTATTAATTCTTCGTTTTACAAAGACAAATCAAATATTTTGAAAACAACTTGCCTGCAAATCCCCCAAAAGCTCTGAAACGCTTGATTTTTTTTCTACAGACAACGCTGAACGGTTTGCGGATCAGGTGGCTATTGACGGGGGAAAACACTTCACCCGGTTTCTCAAAAAATTTTTCTTTTTCCCCAATAATCCTCTACCCAAACAAAAGCGAGCTTAAACCAACCCATGCATTTTTCGTGATCCATTTTCATGCCGGTGGCAATGTCGTTTGTTCGCATCCATTTCCGGGATACGATTTCATGGTGGCTAATTTTTGGATTGCTGTCGAAAGTACCCGCAAAAACGTAGTCGAATTCGTGTTTAATAAATCTTAGATCACTCCTGGTTTCAGCAGCCTAAAGCGTTAAGTAATTCTTCATCGTTTGACTTAAGGTAAGGATAAAAGCTGTAATTTTACACTCCATCAAACAAAAGCCAATGGCAGATAGTGAGAAATTGGACAAAACATTTTTCCGACAAGGAAAGATTAAACAACAAGGTAACGATTTCCTTTTTTGGCAATCGCAGCCCTTTGAGGTCCGATTAGCGACAATCGAGCAAATAAGGCAAGAATATAATACATGGAAATATGGCGCTGAACAAGGATTTCAGAGAGTTTATAGGATCGTTAAACGATAATGGCGTAAAATATTTGATTGTTGGCGGGTATGCCGTTGGTTTCAATCGATCATGAAAATTTAAAAATGAACAAAAAAGCCTCCGGCAGGCCTCAGGATTTGGCTGATTTAGATAATCTGAAACCTACTCCTTCCTCAAATACTCCCTAACCCGCTCAAAAGCAATTTTGAACCAAACAGTGTATTGCTCGGGATTCATTTTCATGTCGGTCGCAATGTCGTCCATGTGCATCCATTTCCAGGATTCGACTTCATGGTGGTTGATTTTTGGATTGCTGTTGAAAGTACCCCCAAAAACGTGGTCAAACTCGTGTTCGGTGAGGCCCTGATCGAGTTTGGCCTTATAGATAAAATCGAAAATTTTGTGGATTTCACAATCAAAGCCCATCTCCTCGATTAGACGACGGTGAGCAGCGGCTTCGGTATTTTCGCCGGGACGTGGGTGGCTGCAGCAGGTGTTGGTCCAAAGACCGGGTGAATGATATTTTGATAAAGCCCGTTGTTGTAACATGAGCTCGTGGTTGTTGTTGAAAATAAAAACCGAGAAAGCCCTGTGGAGAAGTGCCTTTTCGTGGGCTTCCATTTTTTCCATTTCTCCAATGGAATTGTCGTTTTTATCAACCAGAATTACTTTTTCGATCATCATTATTTTTGGTGTTTTTCGATGATTGACTTAACGGTTTTTTCTTCCTCTTTATTTAGTTTGCCCGATTTTAGCATAAAATCGGAAGCTTTAAACCAAAACGTATTCAGCTTTACGTCAGCAAGTAAAACAGGCAACTGCTTTAAAATTATCGGTTTATCTTCGTCTAAGTTGTTGTATTCGATAAAAGAAGGAATATTGGCTTGTGTGGCGAATCTTAAAAACCTGATCTCGGCATTTTTGGGACTTGCTTGAACGGCTTTTTCGAGATTTTTTTTGCCGCGGCTGAAATACTCAAGTTTCTTAAAAGCTCCTTTAATGCAAGGTGCAGAGGCTGCTTCGGTAGCTCCGGCATAAGCCAGCAACAAAGGCGAATCCTGGTAATCCAGCTTTTGAACAGCTTCGAAAAGCCTGAAAGCAGCGCAGGTATCAGCATCCATTTTAAAAAATGATTTTCTGATTTCGCCAATATTCGTTTGTGAAAATCCCATCAGCGAAAGCGGGACAAAAATGAAGAACAACATGGTTTTTTTTATCATATCAGGTTCATTTGACTTTTGAGGTACGATGAAACCAGAAGCCCGTATTTACGGCTGTTTGGAATCCGGACTCTTTCCTTCAAAAGCCGCTCTGAACGGGATTTCTTAATTTTTTGGAAGAGCGCATAAAAGTATACATAAGCCACATACACCCCGAATCTGGCGCCATCAGGAAGCCGGCGGATTCCTTCCAAACCAGCCTGGAAATCTGCTTCAATCTCGTCTTCAATTTTCAATTTTGCCGCTTCATTAAACTCATTGATGTTGAGGTTTGGAAAATAGGAACGGCCGAGGCCGTTGTAATCGTGGCTGAGATCGCGCAGGAAGTTAATTTTCTGGAAAGCCGCGCCCAGCCGCATGGCCGAAGGTTTTAAATCGGCGTAGCTTTGTTCGTCGCCTTCGCAGAAAACACGCAGACACATCAAACCAACAACCTCAGCCGATCCTAGTATGTAGGCTTCATAGCCTGAACGATCGTAGGTTTCGTTATGCAGGTCCATTTCCATGCTTCGTAAAAAAGTATCAATAAGTTCGGGTTCGATTTTGTATTTGTTAACGGCCCACTGGAAATTATTGAGAATCGGGTTCAGGCTGATTTTATCCTCGATGGCCTGGTGCGTGTCGCGTTTAAAGGTTTCAAGCAACCGCTCTTTATCGAAGCCATGAAACGAATCAACTATTTCGTCGGCAAAGCGCACAAAACCATAAATGGCGTAAATCGGATCGTGGAAACGCTTGCTGAAAAACCGTATCCCCATCGAAAACGAAGTGCTGTACATCACCGTGGTCATCTTGCTCGATTTTTTCGAAATCATGTCAAATAATTCTTTCATAATCAGCTATATTTCATTTTCGGCAATAAGTTTAGAAACAATTTGCCCCGAAATTAAAGCTGGTGGCACACCAGGACCCGGAACCGTCAACTGTCCGGCATAGTAAAGATTTTTCACTTTGGAGCTTTTGATGGATGGCTTCAGAAATGCCGTTTGCATCAGCGTATTGGCCAGGCCGTAAGCATTTCCTTTAAAGGCGTGGTAATCGTTGATAAAATCGGTTTGAGCATAGCTTTTTTTGTAATCAATAAAGGGCCCGATTTTTTCGCCGGTCAGTTTTTCCAGCCTGTCTAATACCAGATTGAGATATTTTTCACGGATTTCGTCGGAATCCTTTAAGCCCACAGCAACCGGGATGAGGATGAAGAGGTTTTCGTGCCCTTTGGGGGCGGCGGTGTCGTCGGTTTTTGAAGTCATGCAAACATAAACAGACGGTTTTTCAGGCCATTGGGGATTTTCGTAAATGGCCTCTGCATGAACTTTAAAATCTTCATCAAAAAGCAGGTTGTGATGCTCAAGTTTGTCGAGTTTTTTATTTACACCAACATACCAGATCAACGACGAAGGAGACATCACGCGGCTATCCCAGTATTTTTCCGAATATTTCCGGTATTCCCGGGGCAGAATTTTTTGTTCGACATGATGATAATCGGCTGCGCCAACCACGTAATCAGCCGGGTAGGATTTTCCACCGGCAAAGACTTCTTTTATCGCAGTATTTTCAAATTCAAAACTTTCGACTTCGGCATCGTAAACAAATTTTACGCCCTGTGATTCCGCAAGTTTTACCATGCCTTCGATAATTTTAAACATGCCGCCCATTGGGTACCAGGTACCTAGTTTGATGTCGCCGTAATTCATCAGGCTGTAGAGGGCGGGCGTTTTTTTGCCGGTTCCGCCCAGAAATAAAATCGGGAACTCGAGCATCTGCAGCAGTTTCGGGTGTTTAAAGTATTTCCGGGTGTAATCGTGAAACGACTGAAAAAGGTGCAGCTTCAGCGCGGCACCCAGCAATTTTGGCTCGGCATATTCAAGGAAAGAAAGGCTGGGTTTGTGCACGAATTCTTTCATACCAACTTCGTACTTATATTCCGCCTCTTTTAAAAACTCCTTTAATTTTTCGCCTGCACCGGTTTCGATGGATTCGTACAAAGCCACCATTTCGTCAATGTTGGCGGGCAAATCAACAATATCATTTTTATCGAAAAAGATGCGGTACGACGGGTCGAGTCTTTTCAAATCGTAATAATCGGAAACCTTTTTTCCGAAAGCATGAAAATAGTCTTCAAAAATGTCGGGCATCCAGTACCAGCTTGGCCCCATGTCGAAAATATAGCCTGCGGCTTCAAACTTTCTGGAACGGCCTCCAGGTGTTGAGTTTTTTTCGAGAATGGTCACATCAAAACCCTTGGCGGCTAGACCTGATGCTGCCGATAAACCAGCAAATCCAGCCCCGATAACAATTACTTTCTTTTTCATTTCATTTATTATTTATCCTACCAAACGATAAACTGCAAAAAGCAGCGTGTAAACGATCAGATAAAACCTGTAAAAATTTCTCATTTTCAGATATTCCGGATTGTTGGGATAGGTATTTCCAAAAAGTGCCCTGATTTCATCAACAAAAACAGGTTTGATATTTATAACCCAGCTTTCGGTCTGATAAACGATTTTACGGAAACGGCTGCGGTAATGTGTCAGCGGCAATCCCCAAACCACAAAAAGAATCAACCACACGCTGATAACGATATCGAAAACTTTAAAACTCATTTTTTTATTTTAGTGTCTAAACAATAAAAAAGAGGGTTTTGTTTAACATTGGGGAATTATTAATAAACAGGATGGAATTGCTGATTGATGATTTATGATTTCAGATTGCTGATTTTTGATTTTTGATTTCAGGTTCAGACTTACTGACTCATTGCACTAAACAGGTTAAATTTATACTGTTTATGAAAAAATCCGTTGTAGATTAATTTGCCGCTCAATTCATAAATTCGCTATAATTTGTTTCAGGCTTACAGCCTGATGTGATTTTTCGGGATTTTTTTTACCGGCGAAACATCCCGGGTAAAAATCCAAACCAGATTTTGCTGTCTGAAGGACTGCAACAACCCCGCTTTAAAAATTTCTTTAATGGGCATTAAAACTGCATTATCTTTATCGCTTAGGCTAAAACTGTGACATAACATTCTGCGGGAGGTCTGGAAATCTGATACAATTGAATTCATCCTCACCCTGATCAGGAAGAAATATTGATCCAGTACATTATTGAACACTTGATCAGGCTGTCCGCTTTCGGAAATAGCCGGATATTGCCAATAAGATAATTGTTTACATTTGCTTGAAGTTTTCCGCCAAATACCAAATATGAGTAATGGGTAAGTTTGGTACAAACATTTTTGGTTTACAGGTGAGAAGTCTTTGTATTGCTTTAAATATTTTTTAGATAAATCTTGTGCCAGGAATCAATAATTTCAACATCAGTCGGTTGGTAGCCTTGTTCGTTTTGCTGCAAATATTGTCAGTTTCAAAAAATTCGACAGCACAGAACGTTGATTCCCTGTATCAGGTTATCAGTTCAGCTACGAGCGATAGTGCGCGCATCATCGAAATGGTAAAGCTTTCCGGTATTTTGTCGGAAAAATACCCGGATTCGGCTATGGTGGTTCTGATTCAGGCCGAAACAATCAGTTCAAAAAAAAGCGCAGGTTATTTGACAGCTAAAATACTTTATCAGAAGGCGCTGCTATTTCAAAAAATTGAAAAATACCCCGAGGCGCTTCAATATTTTTATGAGGTTAAAAACAAGCTCGAAAATTACGAAGGAACAATTAACGACACCATCGTTACCAATTTTTATCTAAACACCCTGAACAGCATTGGAATCCTGTTTTTTACCACCGGCAAAATGACCGAGGCTATCGAGTACTTTGAGTCCGGAATAAATTATTTTAATCAGCATATCAATCAACAATTTCCGGAGGCAAATCAGGACATGATGTTCAGGTTCAACCTGAATATCTGCGGTGGATATTTGAAGCTGAGGGATTTTAAAAAAGCTGGTATTTATGCTACCAAAGCCATGCAATACCTCGATGCTGATGATTATCGTTCATATGCCACGCTGTTAAATAATCTTTCAATCATTGCACGTGAAACCGGCGACCTCGAAAAAGCCTTCGATCTGATCAGGAAAGCGCTTAATGTGTGGAAGGAGAATAACGATGAACGCGGAATGGTTCAGGCATACAACAATTTAGGGCACTGTTATTTAACCGAAAAAAATGAAGTCGAAGCCCTTCTGAATTATCAACTGGCTTATGAAATTTGTCAAAAAAGGGACTTTAAGTCATCTGCATTGATTTCGTTGGAAATGATCAGTGGTATTAATGCCGAACTCAACAATTTTGAAGAAGCATACACATACCATGTACTATTCAAGCAAACCAGCGACAGCCTGATGAATATTGAGAAAATCAGACAAATTACGCAGCTTGAGATGCAGGAAAAATTTAACAGGCGATTACAGGAAACCCAATTGATACAGAATAAAAAGGAAGCAGATCAGAAAACCCGTGAAATGATTTTTGGGCTGATAACAGTATTTTCGGTAATGGGATTAATCATTCTTGTCCTGTTGTACTATCTTCAAAGGAGCAAATCGCAGCGGCTCAGCCTTGAAGCCGAAAAAACAAACATCGAAACCAAAAACCTGCAGTTGGAAAAGCTGAACCTTGTTGAGCAGTTGGAATTTAAAAATAAAGAACTGGCAACCAATGTGATGTATCTGGTAAGGAAAAATGAACTCATCACGAGTATTTCCGAAAAACTCATCAAATCGAAAATTGCATTTAAAAAGGAAAACCAGCCCATTATCGACGAAATTATCCGCGAACTTCAATCAACAACCGACGAAGATGTCTGGACAGATTTTGAAATCAGGTTCCAGCAGGTTTATAACGATTTTTACAATAAACTTCACGAAAAAGTCCCCAACCTCACTGCCAACGAAAAGAAACTTTGTGCTTTTCTCCGGCTCAATATGTCGACCAAAGAAATCTCTGCCATCACCTATCAATCTGTTAACAGCCTCACTGTAGCACGTTCACGGCTTCGCAAAAAGATAGGCCTCGAAACTGACGAAAGCCTGATTTCATTTTTGGAAGGTATCTAAAAATACACCTACATTTTTTCATGAAACCAAACGGGTTTTGCCTTGTCAGGCCAAATTCACTTAAAATTTCATCTGAATTTAGCTTCAGACTGCCTGACCTTTCACACAAAGCAATGTCGTTGATATGAATTAATAAATAAGGTAATAAGGTCGGGTGAGCTTATCTTTAAACCTTATACTAAGGTTAAATATTTGATAAATAAGGTTTTAAATTGCATTTTTAACCTTAGTACAAAATTATTACCGATAAATTTTTAAACCTTATTACCTTATCACGAACCAGCGGGATGTTTGCGGCTATGTTCTTCTCAGTTATTGAAAACCAACAATATGAGGTCAGCAAGCCAAAGCTTACCCATTTTTATCTTCTTAATTTTCAGTTTCTTACGATGCCATGTATGGCAATTGTAACCAACGAATTATGTTTTGTAATGACAAAACCCCTGAGTGTAAATTCATTGTAAGCCTGAAAATTTGTTTTCGCTTCATTCGTGAATTTTCTTTGCAACAAAAACAGGGAAAAATGAAAACGGGGAAAAAAACCGAAATCTCTAAAGAACAGGGTAAGAAACTTGAAACCACCTTCGAGAAACTGATCGAGCAGAAAAAACTCGAGAATGAAGCCTATAAGAAAATTCTTAAATCACTGAATACTAACAAAAACAAGTAATTATGAAAACGTTGTACTTATTTTTAGTTTTGATGCTTGGTGCCGTGGTTTTACAGACCACCACAGCACAGCGAACATTTATTGGTGAGCCTTCAAAAGCAAGCCAGCATTCACTTAACATTAAGATTGGAGATGTTATTTACGACCAATCTTCAGATGAGGAATACGGTGGATACATCGTATCACAGTTTTTTACCGACGCAGCCAGCGCATCTTTATCTTGCCAGGCTGCTGATGATTTTATTGTACCTGATGGAGAAACCTGGAACGTTGGTTCGTTTGGTGTTTGGGGAACCTGGTGGGAAGGAAGTGCGGGAAATCCTGCCAAAGTTGATGTTTTCATCTATAACGACGACAATGGGAAACCCGGGACAGTAATTACTTCCTATGTGGAACAAAACAAATTTTACAAAGAGGAATGGGTTAATGCTGATAATGAACTTCAAAGCTATTATAATCTTAAGTTCCCCACACCGGTTACATTTACGGCAGGTCATTACTGGATCAGTTTCCAGGTTCATGATAGCTACGATATTGCAGGACAATGGGGCTGGGAAGACAAGTCCAAAATGAACGGAGAACCCTGGCACTGGCGTAACCCGCTTGATGGATTTGGTTATGGATTTATTAACTGGACACCAAGTACATCGGTGCATCCATTTGGTTACAATCTCGATTTAAGATTTGCCCTTTACGGCGAATCATACAATAATGACCTTGCTGTGCTTGACATTACAAACCCGGAAGATGGCGAATTAACCGCAAACGAAACCGTTACCATAAAAATTAAGAACGAAGGTAAGCTTCCACAAACCGGTTTTAATGTTGGTTACACCATCAACGGCGGTGCGATGGTGATCGAAAATGTTGGCGCGCTCTCCGTGCAATCTGAAAGTGCAGTCGAATATTCGTTTACAACAAAGGCCAATCTTTCGGCTGGCGGATTTTACACAATTAATGCAGCTACACTCCTCGTTGGCGATCAGAAACCGTCAAACGACAACTTTGAGAAAGAAGTAGTAAACTACGGCGCCATTTATAGGATGGTAAATTATGAAACTACTGAATTTACAACCTGCTCAGGCACGTTTACCGATATGGGGGGCATTAATGGCGGGTTTGTTGAAGGCGATAATGGCATTGTTACCATTTTCCCGGGTGAAGCTGGCAAGAAAATCATGCTAACATTTTTCGGTGCTTTTGATGTTTCTTATGGTGATGGACCTTATCAGGCACTCACCGTTTATGACGGCACTGATGTTAATGCCCCGGTAATCGGCGAATGGAGCGACAATTCACCGACCAAACCCGATGTTTTAAAGGCATTGGGACCAACGGGTGCCATGACAATCAGGTTCGTTGCCCCGGCCTGGGATTTTGGAGAAGGATGGTCAGCATTCATAAACTGTTATCAGCAGCCTGGTGATGATTTTGAAATGACTTCTTTTGCGATCAATCCTACACTCATTTTTACTGATCGTGACATAACTTTTACAGCTACTGTAAGAAATATCGGTTCGCAGGCACAAGCCAAAGATGTAACTTTTTACGTAAATGATGTTCCTGTTGGTGTTGTAAATACCGGTTTGGTAAATTCGACAGAATATGCAACCGTAAATTATGTTTATCAGTTCCCGGCTTCGGGCAGTGTGGTTATAAAAGCTGCTGTCCCCTCTGATGGAGGAACTGATCCTGAAAATAATTATAAAACCATCCAAAGCTTAGTTTACCAGAATGGCTTGTTAGTAGAGATGTTTGATGATGGCTATTTCCCACCCGAGGACTGGACTCCCGGACCAGCATGGGGAGGCAGTTCAAACGCTTATACCGGAACAGGGGCAGCAGGATGTTATGTTAATACATTTGAGGAAGATACACTGGTTACACCACAACTTGTGATTCATGCCGGTGATAAACTCACATTTTGGGCTTCAACTACACTCTGGTGGCCTGGTAATTTAAGAATTATGTGGAAAAACAGCGAAACAGGCCAATGGTCAGATTTAGAATACATCCCACTTGGATCGAGCCAGTTTAACTATTTTGAAGTTGATGTAACTGCTGCTGCCGGCAACAATTATATTGGTTTTGTTGGTGT
>CAJATL010000014.1 GCA_903944895.1 uncultured Bacteroidota bacterium | reverse complement strand
GGGTCGAAAAATAATTTATTCCCAAAACAATCCCGCCCATAACCATTGCTCCGGCAATTCCGATTTTGTAGTCGATAAACTTTTGGGCTGATTTTGCTGTTTTTTGTAGGTTAATCATAAGAACCAATAAAATAGAAATTAAAGAAGCTCCTGCAGACAATGGGCTTTATCGTGTTCCATCACAAAGAATTTCAGTCCAAAGGTGTATTGTTAGTTCAATGAGCTATTCAACCTGCTTCAATGCGGCATATTTTCACTTGCCCCTCTTACAAAATGAAAATCAAAACGATAAAGGGCAAAAAATACTATTTTCTTTTGGTATGATAAGCTACTTTTTCGATAGATGTAATCATGTCATATTCTTCAAGATAAACATGCTCAGGCAGGTTTAATGGCTTTGAAGAAAAATTCAGAATACCTCTGATACCACTGTCAACAAGCAGATTTGCTGTTTCGAGCGCTTTGTCAAATGGAACCGTAATAATTCCGATCGAAATATCCAGGCTGATCATTTTTTCTTTAAGTTCATCAACATGTAAAACCGGAACCCCTGCATAAAGATGCCCGATTTTTTCAGGATTAATATCAAAAGCAGCGACTACTTTTAACTTGGGCCTTTTACCTGCAAAATAATTAAGGATTGCTTTTCCAAGATTTCCAAGGCCCATGATGCAAACATTTTGTCCCTGCTCGGTATCGATGATGTTCCCGATCAGGTCGATTAATTCCTTAATATCATAGCCTCTTCTGAGCGTTCCGTTATAACCGATCAGCATGATGTCTCTCCGCACCTGAACTGGTGTAATATGAAGCAACTGGGCAATTTCGTGAGAAAAGATAAATTCCTTACCTTTTGCCAAAGTAATCAACAGGTTACGACGGTACTGACTGAGTCGTTCGATAGTTTTATCCGGCAGATGCATGACGATATTTTTAAAGTTTGTGCAATATTACAACAATTGTTATAAAATTAACAATAAAATTCTGACAATATTCTATCGGCACAAAATGAAAAAACCTGCCGGTTTGATCTGGCAGGTTTTTTCAAATTCCTTTTCAGGATTTAGAGAATACTTATTTTATGATAAGTTTTTCGAGACGTACCGAATTTTCGTTAACCAAACGGATGAAATAAACTCCATTGGGTTGGTCGGTGAGATCAAGCTGCATCGAACCTTCAACCTGGTTAGAATAAATCAACTGTCCCTGAGCATTGGTAACGCTCATTTCGATTGGATTGCTGATTCCACCAAAATTGATGGTAAACATACCTGAAGAAGGATTTGGATAAATCCTGATTGCAGAGATCGGATCGGTTCCAACCGACAAAGGACCAGCTTTAAAGCTTTCGATAACCGAAAGACCGTTTATTGCAAAATAACCGTTACTATTAGGCATTTCAGGACTATAAACAGGTGTAGTTTCGAAAACTTCACCATTTCTGAAAATTCTGACAAACATCATTTCATCCTGATCTAATCCATCATTCAATTCGGTTGTTTCATCATTTCCGAATACGGCAAATGCACTCGTTCCGGCAAATCCGTTAAATTGGGTCATACCTGAACAAATACCTGCGTTGTTGAAAACTCCGATAACGTCGCCTGCAATTAATTCGGCAGCAGCGGCTTCTTCAATTCCGATCAGATGAACATCGCCGGTTTTCGTAACGTTATTCCATGGCGTATTGTTCTCGAATTCATGAACAATAGAAGCCGATCCGGCAGCTTTAGCAACATTAAAATTGAGCGTTGTGGTAGCAGCAAATTTTACCAGGTATCCGAAGCCTGGTTTAAGTGTTGTTAATGTTGTGATGTAAGGAGGCCAGTAAATCAAGCCTTCTTCAAGGTCGAAGGCAAAAATGATCTTATTTCCGTGAGGAGCCAAAATATCGGCAACAGAAACATTTACTTCACTCAATACCGGAACATAATGAACACCAGGTCCATAAGTAACGGTTTTATCAACGATTGGTTGACCTGTAAATACCAGATCATCATTTGCAGCCATTTTAATCTTGTAGGCAAAATCGTTATTCCAAAGACCATCAGGGAAGGTGTTGATATTCTGGCCTGGCCAGTAAATACCATCTTCGCCAATCATAATAACCATATTATCCTCTATTTCGGAAAGTAAGTTTTCCATCGTAGGATCAAATGCTTTAGGGCCGAAATTCATGTCATAATAAGTCGATATCAAGCCCCATTGATTGGCTGCTGGAATCATAATTTCCTGGCCAAGAATTTCGAGGGTAAGATTAATGGTTTCGGTGCCAACATCAGGATCAGAGGTAAATATAACCTGACCTTCATAGATTCCCGGAACTGCTTTACCAGCATCAAAAGTAAGCTGAATTGTTTGACTTTCTTTAACATCAGCAAGGATTTCACCACTGGTTTCGCTCAAATATGCCCATTTAATTGGAATTAATCCTAATTCGTAGCCAAATAATACGTCAGGAGTACCTTGGAGGATACCGCCCAAAGTGTAAGTTCCGGAAACCAAATTTTCGTGCAGGAAAAGGCCTCCGGCAATTGCTCCCGGGAAATCGTTACTCACTACATGACCAACTCCGGTAAAAAGTTTTGTAGCGATGTCATATTGCAGTACTGCGCAACCGCCACCTGTAGATGTTCCAGCAAAGAGCCACAAATATGGGCCGTTGCTGGTAAGATCATCATAGGCAAGACCATAGATACTTGTTCCGCTGTTGATCGAGTTGAGCTGAGTTCCTGCCTTGTTAACCAAAACCAAAGGTGTATTAAAGTTATTATACCAGAAAGCATCATAAACGAAATCGTAGGCTATTGCACGTACTCCGCCCAGAGCAAGAGGAGTAACAATGGTGCTTACAAGTGTTTTTGAAGTAAAATCCATCTGGTAAATTCTGTTTGTTGCTGCGCCACCATAAAAATAGGTACCGTCATAAGCCAAATCACGAATACTGGTAACTCCCGGAATAGTGAATGAAGAAATATAATTTCCTGCAAGATCGAATTTATAAATCTGAGTGCCATTCCACCTTGGAGCGTAAAAATAATTCCCGTCTGTTTCTGCTCCGGCAAGAGACACCTGCCCTGTAGGAGTAGTAACATCAAATGCAAATTGTAAATCAAACATCGCATCGGTTGTACTTTTCGGGAGTTTTTCGATACCACCATTTGAGTCCGGATTTTTATCTGTAGTTGTTAAAGGCACATTAACCGAATAACTCATTTTAGTAACTATGGTTGCTGCAGCATTCCACGTCAGCGGTCCATTACCATCATTAGTAATTACAACATCATACGTTGAAGTTTGACCATACCATAGGACATCGCTCAATTCATCAGGATTTACAGTCATCGTTGGTGCTGTAAGTGCAAAGTTAAGCACGTTTGGTCCAAGAAAAACCATCTGATCAGTATAGGTAAGAGGGTTGAAGCCGGTAGCTGATGCGGTAACATCGTGAAACCCGGGCTCAATCCAAAGTTCGTAAGACCCGTCTGGTAATGTCGTTATAGGACCAATGTCGTCAAAATCAACTTGTGCACCACCAATTGGGTCTCCGGAAGCAAGTTCTGTTATAATACCTGTAACCTGGCCAGGTTGGTAAACACAAATATTATCTACAAACCAATAATTGATGTCGTAAGTGTCTTCTCCTCCGGCTATAAATGCGACTTTGAAAACATTTCCCAGCGCAAAAGCCGAAATATCTATAACCTCATTTGTCCATGGAATATCACCATTTTGATTGTCCCAGTATCCGACCTCATGCCATGTTGTTCCATCAAAAACATTAAGCGACATCCATTCCGTTGTGTAGGAGTCATAATTGCTCAACAACAAATCGAACTTCACAAAAATTTTATCAGGTATCGCTGTACCATCAAGTTCGTAACTTGACAACATATTTTGATAATCTATTTGCTGAGGATCCCAATAGAACAATGCAGTTGGTGCCGGATTACCAATTTCGTCGGTTACCGACCATGCACCGCCTACAGCAGGGTCCAAAGTCCAGTAATTTGTCGAGAAATCCATACTATCCCAGTTTTCACAGAATGGCAAGATGAAAGGAAGTGGCAGGAAGGTCATACTCACATTAACCGGAAGGGAAACAATTCCCTGATCAGATGTAATGGTTCCTTCAGTAATGTAAGTTCCAAGTGGGAAATTACCATTTACTTTGAAATAATCATCGGGTTGTCCTATTAACTTAGTAAGTCCATCAACCAACATAAACGATTGACCTACATCTTTCTTGGTAAACACTTTTATAAAGTAAATTGGTTGTTGCCCGGTTATAATCTGCCACATGGTAGGTTCCCAGGTTCCGGTACATCCCTCAAATACACCTTTTGCAGCCCAATACTCATAGAATCCTTCAGGAAGATTATCCGTTTTTAGTAAAAATGGATAATAATCTTCGGCTATTGGCATGTCGGTCACCGTTTCGGTGGTAAAATCGAAGTAATAATATGGAATAGTTGGATCTAACTGCAGACTAAACCCAGTTTCCAAATCACCTGCAATTGTTGACCAGATTGGAAGTAGTGTAGATTTTTTTAGTTCAACCACAGTAAATTCCGGGTAATCAGTCACATCAGTCAGGGTGAGTGGTATGGATAAAAGCTCAGATTCGGTTCCTTCTGAATTGGCGATTTTACCAGTAAAGTTATAGTCCCCGTCAGGAAAGTATCCATCAAAATTGAGATACACATCAGGTTGGCCAAGTTGATATCTTAAACCATCGACCAGCATTACTGATTGTGCTTTATCGTTGGTAACCTTAGCATAGAAAACCGGAGTATTTCCATTAATGATTTCCCACATTACTGCCTGCCAACCGCCAGCTCCTTCAACAACACCTTTTTCAGCCCAATAAGCAAAAAAATCAGATGGGTAAGCATTGAGATAAAAACCAAAATAATCTTCCATCAGCGGAACATTGGTAGCTGTTGTTGCAGTGAAGTTGAGGTGATATTTTGCAACAAGTTTGTCAACATCCATTGTAAAGCCGTCAGGATAACTGCCTCCAAGCGGTAACCAGTTGATCAGATCAGTAGATTGTTCCAGTTCAAGTGTAGTAATTACAGGTGCTGCTTCCTGTAAGGTAATCTTATCAATAAAGGTATTGAGGACGCCAAAATCGCTGATTCCGGTAAACTTAATTTTTGTTGTATTTGCGGGAATAACCATGGAGAAATTTACCCAGGTTGTTGCGCCACTTCCGTAAGTGTCAATTTGCCCGAGCAAGTTATAGGTTGCTCCATTAAAAGCATAAACCTGCAATTTTGAAGGCGATGATGATACATCATTATTCCACCAATAAAATGATAAGGTTGGAAATAACAAGGATGAAAGATCAAAGGTATTGGTTATCATCGATCCAGATACACCATTAGCATAATCATAGTTATCGAACATTGCTGCGTAAGTGCCATCATAAGCAGAACCCGGCCCAAAATAGGATCCATCGTCAATTTGCCAGGCTCCGTCACCCCATTCAGGATTGATAGTCCAACCATCTGGTGGCCAGGTTAAGGATTCAAAACTTCCATCATTGATTTTCGACTGCGAAAATGCAAATGATGCAAGTAGTAAAAATGTTAATAGAATAGTAACTTTTTTCATAAACGTCAGGTTTTAATTAATATTTATTTAATTTAATTTGAATAATTTTTTATAATTCATTAATTATTAGTGATTTAATTTGTTAACTAACTAGTTTCGGAGTATTCAATTTTACATAGGCAAATCAATTTTTCTTTTAATTTTATTATGATAGCAATCTCTTTCCAATTTACTTAAAATGAACTATTTATAAAATCTTCACTTTACATCGAATGATCGAAAATTGAAAAACAGTATCAAAAATAATCAATAATTCTCTCATTCCAAAGCTCAATCATCTAACTTACAATTATAGTAATAATTGACTGATTAACGATAACAAAAAACTATTCATCAGAGAAAATCTTTTCAATTTAAATAGATTCTAATTTAATAATCAACCCTTATTTTTGAAAATCAATGGGTTAATAAAAAACAAAACGCCCCGGATTTTCCGGGGCGTTTCGATTGTACTATTAAAAAATCTTAATTGATGACGATCTTTTCGATCGAAACACCGTAGTTACTGTAAATTTTCATGTAGTAAACACCCTTTCCAATTCGTGAAAGGTCAAGAATATCATTTCCTGCAAACTTTGATGTATTTACAATTTGGCCGGTTGAATTGACAACTTCAATGGTAATCTTACCATCAGACAAAATATTAAATAACCCGCTTGAAGGATTTGGATAAATCCTGAAATTTACATTTTCGTTATTAATTCCCAATGCACCGGCTTTTAAGGATTTTATCAACGATAATCCATTGGGTTCAAAGGTACCGGTATTCCAGTTTGGATCGTAGGTTGCAACCAAATCGGTAACCTGACTATTTGAAGGAGTGTAAAGTTTTAGATTCAGATTTTCTCCTTCGGCAGGTCCTTCAACTTTAAGTGTCGTAAAATCATCCCCATAAACTACCAATGCCTTGTTATTTAATTTGCCTGCTATTTCGGTCATTCCAACGCAAATACCTGTCGAATTGAACACACCAATTACTGAACCATCCTCTATTTCGGTTAATGCAGCTTTATCAATCGAAATAATGTGATTTTCGCCGGTTTTTGCTACATTATTCCATGGTGTCGAATTTACAAATGTTGAATTCTGATTATGGCTGTAAGATGCCTTCCCTGCAAAATCAAAAGTAAAAGGATTCAGCAGCCTTACTAGATAACCTACACCAGGCTCGAGGGTTTCAAGTGTGTAAATTCCACCGGCAGGCCAGTAAACCAATCCTTCCTGAATATTAAAAGCAAACATCAGGTCATTTCCTGCCGGGCCAAAAACATCAGACGCACTTACTGATTCCTGTGAAAGTACTGGCAGATAATGCAAACCAGCACCAAAGGTTACCGATGGAACTGCAGGCAAACCATAAAATTCGAGTAATGCCGGCTCATTCATTTTGATTTTATAACCTTTGTAAGTATCCCAATCGCCAAAGAAGTTCAGGTTTTGAGATGGCCAGTAAAAACCACCTCCAAATTGAATGATAATTTCCATCTCATCTACAATTCCAGCCAAAACATCTTCGATGCCAGGGCTTGCCGGAACGATGAAACTTGAAATGCCTAACCAGCCAGCCGGCAACGGAATAGCTTGATCAGCTTCACTTGGGCTAGGATCCTGGGTAATTTCAACTGTTACTTCGGTGTTCATTGCATCTGGAGCAGTAATTACGATATTACCAGTGCGATTTGCGGCAACCGGATTTTGATTAAAGTAGAATGTTATAGTGGCATCATTGGTGCCATCCATCGGATCAGGTGTTAGCCAGCCTGCATCGCTTACCAACTCCCAATCGCAACCGGCAAAACCCGTGAAGTCAAGCACGAAAGTACCTGATCCTGAATTATAGGGAATGCTAATAATTGCGGGAGTAGCAGTCATTGTTGGTTTACCGATTTCAAAATTGATAGCTTTTGCCTGTTCGGTAGTTTGTGCAGTAATGGTTGCAAGAAACAATCCAGGGTCTGCTTTTGTAAATGATGCCGGGGTAACCAGGGTACCATTAACCGTAACACTACCTCCTGCTGGAATTGCTAATATATTTGATGGCACAAACGTAAATGCCGAAACTGGAATTACATTTCCATTCTCATCAGCTAAAGCTGAAGCAAAAATATCAATATCGAGCAGTGGAGATTCACCGGTAGTTTCGGCAACATCAAAGGTAAAATTATAGGTATGACTGTATTCGAAAGGATTATAGGCAATAACCGAAGGTGTTAACTCCATAACCGGAATCACAGCAGGTGGGTTGATGATGATCACATTAAGACCACCAATTGCATTAACAAATGCGGTTGCCCCGGTTGTTGTAATTGGATTTAAATCCAGAATATAGCATTCCTGGTCAACCAATTCATCTAAAATATAGGCTTTGAAACATAATTCGACTTGTTGAACTTCGATGCAACTGTTTACAATTTCAGTATTAAAATAGGACGATTCCTGAAGGTCAACCGTTAATTCATAAAAATCATCTGTAGTTGAAGTCCATGCGGAATTTGGAATGTTGGTGTACCAGGTAGCGCCAGACTTTCCGGCAGCGTTACCATTTTCATCGTAAATTGTAAAATCAACGCAATCAGATTTTAGCGGTGCGCTGTCGAGTGATATTCTTAAACTACTTCCAACCGGTACAGTTCCGGTTTGTAATGCAAGCAGTGCCAAAGCAGTTTGAAGATTATAGCCATAGAATGATGGGTAAGGAGCATAATTCCAGTAATAATTACCATTACCATCAACATGATGCTGACTTTCGATGGTATTATACAAATGAGCGTACCAGTCACCACCGGAAAAATTAGTTTTGTTAAGTAAAGAAAGTGCTTTAGCTACCTCGTAAGTATAGTAATAATACCCTGCACCCTGATAAACATGACTGCTGATGCTTACCGGAGTGAATAATTCGGTAAGCGAATATTGCTCAAGGTAATTGGACATGGTTAGTGCGAGTGCATCTGCAGCAGCAACACCATGTTGTTTGGCTAAAATTAAACCCCAAATGCTTGCGGCAGTGTTACCTCTAATCCAATCATAGGGACCCTGATAACCTATGTAGGTTTTATTGCCGGATGTACCTTTATGGTAATTGATGTAGTTGTAAATCTTGTTCCATACACCTTTTCCGGTGTAACCGGTTTCGTTAAGTGCGAGGAAAGCCCATTGGTTGCACGACATATCGCCACCATCCTGAGAGGTATAACCTCTGTGGTAACGCCAGCTAACTCTCGACCAGTCAGGATTAATATCCTGTGTAAAATAATTCAAAGCAAGATTTACTGCGTTTTGAACCTGTGTTCTTAGTGGGTCAACCAATCCACCGGAATTCAATGCTGATTGCAATGCAACAATAGCTTGTGCACTGCCATAACCATATTCTGTACTCGCAAAAGCACCAGCATGATAATTAGGTAATTGAATTTGATTACCAATAAGAAAAGTAATTGCATTAGTAACAACTGTGCCATACAAAGGATCATTTACACCATGACCATTGGCAAGAAACGCCTGAAGGCAGAGGGCAGTAATACCAGCGTCGCCACTCCATTGCCCCAGGGCTTTGGACTGTGGGGACATCACTGTCGGATTGATACTTGGGCCACCATTCTTGACTGGCTCTTTTGATGTGCTTTGTGTAGATGCCAAAAATGCAAGCCCCTTGTCAACAAGGATATTCGACTTTTGAGCTGGGCTAACAAGCCATGTAGCCAAAAGCAATCCTGTAAGAATGATTGTAAAAAACTTTAATTTCATAAAATCCTCCTTTTTATTTGTGATTGAATTAAAACGTGTGTTAAATAAATTAAAAATTATTCAGATTTAAAAATCATATCTCGTTTTTTGATGGTTGTAGATTCCGGCAAGCCGGCGATTTCTTCGAGCGCAAGTATCGAATAGGCAGTAACCAAAACCGGATTATTTTCCCACCATCTACCATTTTCATTCACCCAAAAACCTTCGGGCGATTGTATTTTGATGATTTGATTGGCTAATTCGTTTCTCCATTCATGCGAAACATTTGAATCATCAATAATAATATCAGTACCAAAAGCATTTAGCGATTTTGCCATTGTCTGGTAATAGTAAAACAATCCCTGCGTTCCCATTTTTGGAGCAGATTCGACGGAGTAGTTATTCCTGATCCATTCGTAAGCAGCCTTAACACGCTCATCATTTTTGTCAACTTTGGCATAAATCAGGCTTTTTAACCCGGCGTAGGTCATACTGCCATACGAATTAGTTGCGCCAGCTTTACTTGCTCCCGGTTCGTAAATAAAGCCACCATCATTTCCACTGTATGCTTCCGGGTTTACTGATTTCAGATTCTGGCATTTGGATAAAAACACCAAAGCTTTATCATAAAAAAGCTTTTTATTGGCAAATTCTTCCTTTTGCGCGGGGCTAAGGATTTCTTCAGGGTCGGTATTCTTAGAATCATCCATAGCCAATGATTCTATTGCCCATTGCAGATTTGATAAATCAGGCCGGTCATCGCCGCCATAACCTACACCTCCATAATAAAGACTATCGGAAGTTTTATCACTACTCTCATCAATTTGCTCACCCATCAGGAATTTTTCGGCATTGCTGATGATGGTTTCAAAAGCCGGATTATTGGCGTCCTTAAATGCTGTCAGGCAAATTGCAGTATTGTAATGTGCCATATCATCAAGATAAATACTGCCGTCAGGCTTTATGCACGATTTTAAGAATTCAAAACCGTTGGCGATAACAGGTTCCTGTACCGTAACACTGGGATGAGCCCTGAGGTAAGACGAAAGTATTAATGCCGTAATTCCAGGGTAGTGCTGCCAGGATCCATCAGCCTCCTGTTGATCGTAAAGCCATTTTAACCCGAGTTTAATGGAATGGTCGATTTCCTTTGCTAAGGATAAATCAACTTTTGGTGCCTGCTGCTGTGGCTTAACTGTTATCGAAAACAGGATAATGAGAGAAAGCAGAATAATAGTAGTTTTTTTGATCATATCAATTATATTATTCGATTAAAGTGCTTGAAGAATTAATTTAACAGATTGGCCTTTGGTCAATTTTGCAGCTTCATTCACATAAAATAGTTCATCATTAAATTTTGATGAAGCGTTAAGTTCCATGAGAGAAACCGGATCGATGTAGGTTGAAATTATGGTTACATTTGGATCAACCAGAACATGACCACTCTGGTGAGTTACAGCCCCCTTAAATAACCATGTAACATGGCTGACAGAAGATTTTGTCCGCTCATCCCTTATAAAAGTTTCGATAGGTTCACGGATAACTTTACCTTCCTTTTCGGTTTCTAAAAAAAGCAATAAGCTATCCCCTAATGTTTCGATAGTTTTGTAGGAACTCAAAGGATCAGCTTTTGAGGGATCATCCGGAATTTCGTTAACCGGATCAAGCCCCAAAAGCAGAAGTGCAGTCTGAAACTCAAGCGGAGAAACCCTTGTGGTGAGCAGGCTTTCGTGTACTTTACCTTCGGGGCAGCATAGAAGAACTTCGATAAGCCCTGAAGTCATGTTTACATTACAAGGAATAATCACTGTTCGATTTGATGTGTTTATTTCCAGGTCATTTAGCAAATAAATATCTTCACTGATTTTTTTGAGTAAATCATTGGTTTCCTGATCCTGGGCATAAGCAAAACTGCTCAGAAAATAAGGCAAATACGTAAGAATAGTAAGAATTGAAAAACGGTTAAAAAAGAATTTCTTAATGCTTAATCGATTGCGAAAATATAGCTTCATGAGATAAGATTTCTAAAAAAATCAATATTTGAATTACTTTACAATATTAGAAACAATAATTATAAATTCCAATAAATTTGCAATAATTTAACACAAATAAAATCAGCAGATCAAAATACTTAGTAACCTGAATAGTATGAATATATGCAAATATTGAACTATTAAATAATGTCAGATTTTATTTTTCGAAATAAATTCTGCTAATTGATTTTAATAACTCATAAAAAAAACAATAGCTTTGTATTCAATAAATAGCATTCATAACCAAATTAAAATTGATTTTATGATAAAAACATCTTCCCTCAGCCATCTCATATTGTTTTTTGGATTGTTAATTTCGACATTCCTATCTTATGATCTTCATTCTCAGGATATTTTTACTACTGCTGATACAATTAAAAAGGTAACTTTTGAAGAAGTGGTTATCACCGCCAACCGTTACGAAAACAAGATTTTCAACAGCGGTGCTTCTGTTGACATTATTAATAGTAAACAATTAAACGCATTGCCGGTTTCCGGAATTTCGAATAGCCTTGCCTACATTCCCGGAATGTATTTATCGTCAACAGATGGCATGGGTCTAAATCCGCAGGTTATGGTCCGTGGATTTTTTGGTGGCGGTGAAGCAGAATATGTAAATGTTATGGTTGACGGAACCCCAATTAATGATTTGGAAAACGGCCTGGTAAGCTGGAATTTAATTCCGTTAAAGCAGGTTAAAAGAATAGAATTTCTGCGGGGCGGATCGTCGCCTTTATATGGTGATGCTGCGATGGGTGGTGTTTTTAATATTATTACCGAAAAAATGGATAAACCATTTACAACTGCAAGTATTGGTTATGGTGATTTCAATACTTACAATATCGGGATAAATCACGGCGGAAAAGTTGGGAACGGAAATTATGAAATCTTTGCAAACAACGAAAATACTGATGGTTTCAGGGAACACAGTCAATGGAATTCGACAACTTTTGGTGGTAAGATAAAATTGCCATTCAACAGCAAATCTTCAGTAACCTTAAGTTCATACAATCAATTATTGTTATCGGAAGATGCCGGCCCATTAAGTGAAGAGCAATTTGCCCGGGATCAGGAACAATCAGCAGCATATTATAGAGAAGACGGGAAAAACCAGAAGAGATTTCTGGCCCGTGCCGATTTCAGCAGCAAAATAAATAATAACACCGATCTGGGCGTTGGCCTCAGTTTCCAGCATAAAAATAACAACGATACCCGATCTTACACTCAACCTCCGCTAATCCTTGATCCTTATACCTTTACCCCCATTGGTACTTATGATACGACACTTTACAGCGATACCAAACGCCGTGAAATATCGACAAACATAGCTGTCCTGGACATCAATCTTTTTAATGTAAATAGTGGTAGCGGAACTAAAATAATCGGCGGAATCGAAGCAAGTTACGGCACTTTCGATAATGCATTTTATAATGTTTTTACCGGTTTTGAAAATGATTACAAGAACAATTTTAACAAAGTCGATACCATTGCCACTCAGGGCGATGGCTCGCGGTTTAAAGCTGCTGCCTTTTTTAGCGGGGAGCTGAAATTACTCGACCCTTTAACTTTTATTGCTGGTTTGCGATACGACATTATTGTTGATGATTTTAACAGCACCATTCCCGACACCACCAACAACAAAACCTATTCAGCGGTTAGCCCGAAATTTGCATTAAATCTCAATACAGGAGAAACAAAGGATTACTCAGGAAGCATCTTTATCAGCTACAGTAAAGCTTTCAAAGCGCCGACCATCGATCAGCGGACCGACTTAAAACAGTTGCAATATGCCATGTTTTTTCCGACTGGCAGTGAAGTTTATCAGATGATACTCATTACCGGTGATCCATTTTCGAACGGTGATCTTAAACCACAGCGTAGTACAAATTACGAAATCGGGACTTACCAGTTTTACCGTTTCTCCAAAAATATCAGCTTAAGCATCAACCTTTCGGGATATTTAACCAAAGTTCAGGACGAAATCGATTTCGACATTGCCACCTTAAAATACAAAAACATCCTCGACAGCGAACACACAGGCCTTGAGATGGCTCTCAATCTTAACTATAAGGATTTTTGGAATGGCTTTTTCAACCTCAATTACACCGAGGTTAAATTTACTTCAGGAGAATTTCAGGACAATTTCTTAAAAGGTATTCCTAAAACATCCTTTGCCACCGGCATGGGCTATTCACCTGTAACAGGATTCGGCGGTGCATTGGTTTACCGGGGAGCCGGTGGAATTTATCTGGACGATGAAAACACTCAAAAACTTGATGGTTACGGGGTTTTCTCAGCCAGGGCCGATTACAGATTAAGTTTTATGACAATCTATCTGGATTGTGAAAATATTTTTGATAATTCTTATAACTCAACCGGATACATGGTTTATGGCGCAAAATCGTTGTTCCCCGCTGTAGGCCGTTTCATCAGAGGAGGATTAAATTTCAGTTTTTAAAAACATGTTTTTTCATCTAATTTTCAAAAATCATGAAATGGAGAATTGGTTTGTTTTTCCTGCTGATTCTGCCTGCTTTGCACCTAAAAAGCCAGGAAATCAGCGGCATTGTTTATGATGCCAAGTTTGATAGTCCTTTACAGGATGTAAGTGTGTTGTTAACCAACAGTGGTTATGGCTCTGTATCAGGAAAATCAGGAGCTTACAAAATATCCGGAATTCAGCCTGGCCATTACAAATTAATGGCCTCGATGGTTGGCTATCTGGTTTATGAAAAGGAGGTTGAAGTAACTTCAGTCGGGGTCATTAACATAAATATTTACCTGCAACCTACCAACATCAGTCTGAATAACGAAATTGTGATTTCTGCACGCCGGATGGAATCGGATGAGTATTCTTCGCCGGAAGCTGTTTCAGTTTTAAACGCCATCGCGCTGAAGCAGGAATCTGCGCGAAGCACCCCGGAAGCCTTGATGGGGACAACAGGTGTATTTATCCAAAAAACCAATCACGGCGGTGGTTCGCCTTTCATTCGAGGATTAACGGGCAATCAAAACCTGCAAATGATCGACGGAATCAGGCTGAACAATGCATCTTTTCGTTATGGGCCAAACCAATATCTCAGCACAATAGACCCAATGGCGATTCAAAAAATTGAAGTTGTAAGAGGATCAGGATCCGTTTTATACGGCAGCGATGCCCTGGGAGGAGTGCTTCAGGTTTTTACAAAAAACCCTGCATTTTCTGATTCAGGATTTAAAGCTGGTGGCCGCATTTTCGGGAAGTGGATGAGCGATGACATGGAAAAAACCGGAAGGGGTGAAATTGAGCTTGCCGCTGAAAAAACTGCATTTCTGGGAGGTTTTTCTTACCATGACTTTGGCGATATTGTTGCCGGCGATACTCTCGGAAAAGAATCGCCGACAGGTTATCAGGAGTATTCGGCAGATGCAAAATTTCTCATGAAAGTAAACAAAAATAACCTGCTGACTTTGGCTTACCAATACGACCGCCAGAATGATGTTCCGAGGTATGATAAAATTATCACCGGGTACGAAAAGTATCACTTCGATCCACAAATAAGGCAATTGGGCTATGCCAGGCTGAAAAGCAATTTCACCAATAAATGGTACAACCAGGTGAATTTAACTGCTTCATTAAACCAGAGCGACGAAACGCGTATCCTTCAAAAAAGCGGACAAACTAAAATCACCAACGAACATGACCTTGTAAACACTTACGGAGGAACTGTTGAGGTGCATTCAAACCCTTCAGAAAACTGGAAATTTATTTCGGGTATCGAATATTACTACGACAAAATTGCAAGTGATAAACTGGAAAAAGATGCCGGCACCGAAACTCCCAAACGTGGTTACTATCCCGATGGTTCTTCGAGTGCAAATTTTGCTTTGTTTACTTCGCACACGTATTCCATCAATCATTTCGATTTTGTTTTGGGTGCCCGTTTTAATACTTATCAAATTAAAGCCGAAGATGCCGAATTTGGTGATGTTGACGTGAGTCCTTCTGCATTTGTCGGAAATGCTTCGGTGGTTTACAAATTAAATCCGCATCACAACCTTATCGTTTCTGCCTACACAGCATTCAGGGCACCTAACCTTAACGACCTCAGCAGTTTTGGGTCATTCAACGCTGGCATCGAAGTTCCTAATCCAAACCTGAAACCTGAAAAATCGTTCAACACCGAAATTGGCTGGAAATCCAAGTATGAAGCATTTTCGTGGTCGGTCTTTTTTTTCAGGAATAACTTAAAAGACCTGATCGAACGCCAGAAATCAACCTATAACGGGCAAGATTCCATTGATGGTGAACGGGTTTACAAAAAAGAAAATTTTTCGAAAGCATTTATTCAGGGTTTTGAAGCCGAAATACAATATCAATTTGTATCCTGGCTTTCGGCTTATGGAAACCTGACCTACACCTATGGTCAAAATGAAACGCTCGACGAGCCCATGAGCCGGATTCCACCGCTCAACGGAAGGCTGGGTGTGTATGCAGCCAGCCCGAAAGGCTATTGGGGGCGCGCCGAATGGCTAACTGCCGGAAAGCAGGACCGGCTTTCGGGCGGCGATGAAGCAGATTCCCGAATTCCGGAAGGTGGCACGCCAGGATGGAACGTTTTCAACCTGAGAGCAGGTTACGACTGGAAATGGCTCGGGCTGACCGCCGGGCTAAATAATATCCTTGATGAAGCTTACCGCACACATGGCTCAGGGGTTGATGGCTATGGCCGGAGTTTCTGGCTTGCCGTAAAAATCGGGTTTTAAATCCGAAAGATAAAAAATCATTCCATCCTTATTTTTAGTGCAACTAACCTACCTTTGATGCGCCTTCAACAAATTAACGGGTGATAAACTTTTAGTCGCATCATGAAAAAACTACTTTGTACTCTGGCGAAATCAATTTTCGCCATGCTTGTTATGCTAATTTCTGAGGTGAAAGCTCAGGATGTGCCGGTAAATCCAACTTTTGTCGGAACAGGAACCTACCTGGGATTATCGCAACCCCTGCCGAAATCCCTGCACTTACGCCTGTGGAATATCGGAAAATGGCGCTCGAAGCGGATAAACCACGCAATGAAGAGTTACAAAACAGATCTTATCCATTTGAGGCAACTGCTCTGCCCAAAGGAAACGACCCTGTCTGGCAAAGCGAAATGGGAAGTTTCGATTCCGGGAAAGCCCCAATAGTGAGTTTCGATGGCCAAACATCGCCCTATTACCCGCCTGATGCAAATGGCGCAACCGGCCCAAACCATTTTATGCAGACCATTAATTCGACTTATTCGATTTACAATAAAACCGGAACCCGGCTGGTTGGTCCCACCAATCTGAATCTGCTGTTTGGAACTGTCCCCGGCTCAAGCTGTAACGATGGCGACCCAATAATACTCTATGACGAACAGGCCAGCCGTTGGCTGGTGGCAGAATTTTCGATCTGCGGCTCGAACGATTACATGCTTGTTGCAGTTTCTCAAACCAACGACCCTACCGGAAGCTGGCACCGTTACTCATTTGATGTTTCCGATATGCCCGATTACGAAAAATTCGGCATCTGGCGCGATGGTTATTATATGGCAACGAATACCACTGGACTAAACAAAAGTGACATTTATGTTTTTCAGCGTGCACAGATGCTGATTGGCGGAACAGCACAAATGGTAAGTTTTGATAATCCCTGGAGGCCGACAACCATTGATGGATTTGTTTGCGTTCCTCCCGTTGATAATGATGGTGCCTTTGCCCCGGCTGGATCTCCCGGACTTTTTGTAGCTTTTAACGACGACGCAATCGGCGGGGGCAGTGACCAACTTTGGATTTATGAACTTGCTGTAAACTGGACAACACCTGCTTCCTCGACCTTCAACAGGGTTCAGCAAATAGCAGTTTCTGCCTTCAACAGTAATTTTGGCATTACTTGGGACAATATTAAACAGCTTGACACATCACGAGAATTAGATGCCATACCGCAGGTGGTGATGAATGTACCACAATACCGGAACTTCGGAACTTATCAAACTATGATTTTGTGCCACACCGTTGATGTTGATAACACCGACCATGCAGGAATCAGGTGGTACGAATTGCGAAAAACAACTTCAACCTGGTCGATCCGGCAACAGGGAACCTACGCTCCGGATGCCCATTCGCGCTGGATGGCAAGTATCAGTTTAAGCGGTTATAACAGTATTGGACTTGGATATTCGATTTCGAGTTCAACCCTCAACCCGGGAATACGCTACACCGGGCAAACTGCTGCTGAATATTCTAATGCCAGCGGAGTTCTAAATGTTGCCGAACAGACAATTACCACAGGTACGAATTCACAAACAGCCTATAACCGCTGGGGTGATTATTCCAGCATCTGCCTCGACCCAACTGATGATTTTACTTTCTGGTACACCAACCAATATATTGGTACGAATAGCGCACGAAAAACCCGGATTGCATCTTTTCAAATCGGCAGCATGCCAGCTTTTCCCGATCTGACCGTTCTGATTCCGGCAGCAAATCCTGCAACAGTTGCGGCGGGACTTACCACCACAGCAACCTGCACAATTCTGAACCAGGGAACAGCTTCAGCTCAGGCATCGGTGTTAAAATATTACCTTTCGTCCGACAATGCTTACAGTGCCGGTGATTTATTGCTGGGTTCAGATAATATCCCTATTCTGAATATGACGCAAACTGTAGCCATCAGCGAAATTTTAACAATCCCCGCAGCCACAAACCCGGGAACATGGTACATCCTTTTTTATGCGGATGCCAGTTTACAGGTTTCCGAAAGTAACGAAACCAACAATGTTGGATTTGCCCAAATTACGGTTACACCGGAGATTTTATATCCCGACCTCATCATCCAAAACCCTTCAGCTATCCCATCGACTATCGAAGCCGGGCAAACAACCAATGCCTCGTGTTCTGTTAAAAACCAGGGAGCAGGAAGTGCGCCTGCCTCCGTGTTAAAATATTATCTTTCGGCGGATATGCTGCTTAACGCCGGTGATATCTTAATTGGGTCAGATAATTTTGCAACCCTGGCTGCCTCAGGCAGCATCGCCTTAAATGAAGTTGTAACCATTCCATCTTCAACTGAAGCCGGCAACTGGTACATTCTTTTTGTGGCCGATGCCAATTTTCAGATAGCCGAAAGTAATGAAGCCAATAATACCGGTTTTGTTCCGATAATCATCACAAACACCTCCTCGGTTTCATGCCCCGACACAATTATTACATGTATTTCTGATAACCCATTCATTTTAACCGGTGGAAGCCCCGCCGGAGGAACCTATACGGGAACCGGCGTTATGGATGGCATTTTTTATCCGTTAATTGCCGGTACCGGAAATCATCAGATCAGCTATTGTTATACTTCGGCACAGCAACAGACGCTGTGTTGTGAATTTACAATTACGGTAACCGGGGCAATTTTTGGACTTCCTGATGGATGGAGCGGTTTATCAAGTTTTATCATCCCCGACAATCCTTTACTGAATTCCATTTTTGATCAGATCGGTGAAAACCTCTCCATTTTATATAATTTCGATGGTGTTTACTGGCCCGGAGGAAACGTGAACACGCTTACAAACTGGGACAATTCCTCAGGTTACATTATAAAGGTTAATGGAAATGCCGAGGTTGCTTTTTGTGGGATCGAAAATCCTGTAAAGTCGCTGACCATGCAAACCGGCTGGAATCTGATGCCGGTTTTAAGCCCTGGAAACTTTATTTTGACCGACCTTTTTGATGACATCAGCAGGCTTGAAGTTGCCAAAGAAATTGCAGGTAATGGCGTTTACTGGAGCGATTTTCAAATAAACACCCTGGGCAACATTCAGGCTGGAAAAGCCTATTACGTTTTGATGAACGCTCCGGGAACAATCACTTTCCCGGCAGTCCCGGCAAAAATTCCGGCATCGGATACACTCAGGAAAAACCCTGTACTTTCACCCTGGAATGAGGTTGAAACCAGCCCGTCATCGCACCTCATTGCATTTAGCACCAAAGGAAACCCATTCGAAAAAGAGGATATTGTTGGTGGTTTTACCGCGGATGGACTTTGTGCAGGATTTACAACCGTCGAAAATCCTGAAGCAGCTTTTGCATTATGCCTTTACGGAAAAGCTCAGCAAAACAGCGTATCAACAGGTTTTGATGCCGGAGAAATGATTTCATTCCTGCTTTTCAGGCCACAATCCGGCGAAATTTTTGATTTGAAGGTAAATTATCATCCGAATTTCAAAAAGGAGGTTTTCGAAATAAATGGTTTATCGGCGGTAGTTTCGGCTGAGATGTTCCAGCTTTCATCAGCTGATCTGGTGATGGAAAATTTGTTTGTTTATCCAAACCCGTCAAATGGTACCTTTAATATAGGTGGGATTTATGGAAAAATGAATATCGAAATCTGTGATTCGCAAGGATCGTTGATCGAAAATATGGACATCGAACTTCCCGGAAAGCTTAACTTGACAAATTTTACCCCCGGACTTTATTTTCTCAGGATTAAAAATACTGATGGTCAGCTATTGAGAAGGGTGGTGATAAGATAACATTCCGTTTAATATCTAACATTCAACATATCTGAGTTTTATGATCTTAAATTTAAACAATTCTTTAAAGAATGGAATTTAAACAGGTTTTGTTCGAGACTTTTTTTTGATGATTTATTCTCAAAATCTAACATTCATATTTTTAATGTACTAATTTTGATTATTGATTGAACGATGAATTTTCTGATTTACTAACTTAATATTTTACTTTATGAGAAATTTTATACCTGTTCTGTTATTTGTAATTTTTGGAATATCCTCTTTTTTTGCTTCGGCTCAGGACACTCCGGTTGGTCCTTCCTTAGTTGGCGTAGGCGTTTATCATGGGTTATCCAAACCATTGAAAGATTTACCTGCAATGAATGCTGACGATTTCCGCAAAATGCAACTCCAGGCTGACATGCCCCGCAATGAGGAACTCCAGAACCGCTCTTATCCGTTCGCGGAAACCGCCCTACCTGTTGGCCCCGATCCTGCCTGGCAAAAAGAAATGGGAAATACTGGAAGCAGCAAGGCTCCCATCGTAACTTTCGATGGACCAACTTCACCTTATTACCCACCTGATGCAAATGGCGTAGTAGGGCCAAATCATTACATGCAAACCATCAATTCGGTGTATGCGATTTATTCAAAAACCGGCACCTTGATGGCCGGACCTACCAATCTTAATTTATTATTCACCGGTGTTACCGGTGCAACCTGCAACGATGGCGACCCCATTGTACTTTACGACGAACAAGCCGACAGATGGATGGTTGCTGAATTTTCGATTTGCGGTACCAACGATTACATGCTCGTTGCCGTATCTCAAACCAACGACCCAACCGGAGCATGGCACAAATATTCGTTTGATGTAGCCGATATGCC
>CAJATL010000013.1 GCA_903944895.1 uncultured Bacteroidota bacterium | reverse complement strand
CGGATCTTGTCCCTTTTTAAGGTCAAGGTTATTCCCGCGGTAACTAAACCGGGTAAGAATAATTTGCTGTATCATTTTGCTGTATGTTATGGTTTTTTAAGGTTATTTCATATTCCGAAAACCTCTGATTAACCTTTTGATCATGGTAAGTTTCGATTTTTTGGAAGAAATATTTACATAGTTTTTTTCGAATAAAAACTTCCATAAAAGCACTGCAAGCAGTGGCAAAATTTTGCGGTTTGCCTTTATTAGCCGGGCAGCCAGGTCATAATCAATTTCAATTCCCGGTACCGAAGTTTGCGAATCGAAAACTATTCTTTTCCCGGGTTCTTCAAAAAACCTTATAAAACGCATGTTTAACAGGTTGTTTGTTACCAGCGTTTGTGGTTCATTTGTCGCAATCTGATGAAAATTATTTTCACTGGATACTTCTGCATTAAAGGCGAGATCGCTCCTGGCAGCAATCTTTTTTATAGTATTTCTCAGCTCCTCAACCCTGTAAATAAGCGTGGAATCCAAATCGCCTGTTGGATTATCTTCAAAAAGCAAACTGACCAAACGATGACCAACGCCAAATATCGAAAAGTCCATTTCGGGATATTTGCAACAAGCTGTTAATCCGGCGGCAACAGTTGGTGTGTTTGCTCTTGTCCAGGGTTTGATAAATCCCAGAGGCGCTTTTGGTGTGTTGAAAAAATCCCACTGTAATACATTTTTACACGACAAAAATTGAATTGGCTGAATTTGTCCACTTTCAATTAAATTTGAATAATAATCCTGGACATAGCGTGTAAAGCCCCTAAAAATCCCGTCATCGGCATCCAATTCAGAAATAATAAGATAGCCGGTTTCGGGATGAATATAGGGCTTCAGCCAGCCGGTATTGTTTGCGGCTACTTCGGGGGTAAAATTATGCAGGAATACATTCTTCATTCCGGTGGTGATTACCGAAAACTTGTTGCGGTAAGCCGCAGGCAGCAACGGGTCAACCACAATTATCCATGTAAAATCACTATTTTCCTGAGCTTTAATACTGGGCAGGGTTATCATCTCAAAAAACCGGAAACGTTTTTTAAGAATTCCGGATTTTAAAGGATTGGGCATTTTATCGGGCTGATATTCAATTCGCCGATAGCTAAAAGGCGTGATCAGGATGTGCTGAAGCATGAGGTATTTTTTTAAATCAATCCACCAATTAAGCAGCAATATTAATCAAATATGGTTAATTGTTTTACTTTTGATTTTTAACCATCAACATTTGTTTATGACGATTTTCGGTGATTTCCTTCCTGTTTTCACGGCAATTGTTCTGGTAAATAGTCAGCCGGCAAAGGCAATTTAATATTGAGAATCAGTACTATGAATACCATGAAATTATTGAGTCGGTTAAAAAAGGTGGTTTCCAGAGGGATGTTCTTTTTCAAACACCGGCGAACAGACAAAAAATTCCGCAGGTTTTTAAAAGGCAGGACAATCTATTTTTCTATTCGGCCAACCAGGGCGGGTTTTAGTGACCAACTATTACGGTTTACAGCAATTTATAAGATCGGTAAATACCTGGGATTACGATATTTTCATATTCCTTTTCAGCCAAAACCATTAATCATCGAAACCAATCAGGAAGCTGACAATTCATCCGGGAAGCCAACAAAATTCAAAGATTACAGTATTTACGATTTTATTGGGCTAAATGCCAGTTTTAATGAAATGAATCCGGGGATTACTGCTGATGAAATGGAAATCATCAACATAAATTTGACAAGTACCGAATTTGACAAGTTTAAAATAAGTTACTTCAATCAAATGATTTGTTTCCTGGAGGCGATAATTCTTAAAAGCACGGTGAACTCATTGAAGCCGGTGTTTTTGGTAAATTTCAAACTTTCGGACGAAATACCTGCTTTAATTGGGATAAGTGCCGGTATTTGTAATCAAACCCCCGATTTTGATTTTAAACAGATTTATTTCAAAACCCGTGAAGCAAATCCGCAGCAACTCCGGTTCGACAGCGGTAAAATCAGATGTTTACTACACATCAGGCAGGGTGATACAGCAACTATAAAAACTCCCTGGAATACTTTTATCCAGGTTTGGGGTCGAAAAAAAAATTCATTTGTCGAGTTTAAACAGATTCATCAAATAAATGATGTTTCGATAGTTACGGTTGATGATTATTATTCGTTTTATAATAATCTTGCACAGGTTTTCGATCCGGAGCAGCTATCAACGCTTCTGTTTTCGGATGGATTTGCCCGCTCCTTTTTCATTCTTTTCGAAAAAACCCGGAAGTTAAATTTTACGCAAAATCAGGTTGAGCAACTGCACGAATGGGCACTTACCTACAACCAGCAGGCTTTTAAAGCATTTGAAGATTTATTGGAACAAAACATGGTTATCGGCGAGGAGATCGAAAAACTTTACGATCTGGTTCATTCATTTTTAAATTCGGATATTGTCATTTTCGGAACCCAGCAGCGGATGATTCCTAAACTTTACGCACTATATTTCCGCAAGAATGATGGCCCGCTTTGCATTGTTCTTTATCGAAAGAAAATGGTGAGTTATGATTATTTGGGCAATAATCAGATGTCGGAAAACTTTGTTTTTGTTGACCTTGATAATTATGATATTTTTGAACTTCAGCGCAGGATTTTCAATTTTGTAAAAGAGAGAAAAGCGCCCGGTTGATATATCAACATAACTGTAAATAAGGATTAAGAAAGCCAGCTATGCTTTTGATAGCAATTTTGGACGAGGGGTCAATTGTTTTACTTTTGATTGTTAATTAACAACAGATTTTGATGGGATTTTTCAAAAATATATTTCATGGTTTTGCCAGTACTGGCAGTGATAACAAGGCCATTCGTTTAAAATACTTCCAGAAATTCCCCAATGTTGGCGATGTATTTTCACGGGTTGTTGCGGAGCATTATTTCTCAAAAAATATCATTCCGTTAAGGCCGGCACCAGTCAGCGAAACCAATCTTATTTTGCTGGGAAGCATCCTGCATTGGGCCGACAGCCAGTCCGTTATTTGCGGCGCCGGTTTTATGTTTTCGGATGCACAACTCGTTGTTCCGCCAAAAACCATTGTTTGTGTACGTGGCCCGCTAACTGCAGCCCTGCTCCAAAAACAGGGAATTACGCCACCAAACCGTTTTGCCGATCCCGGCGTTCTGGCGCCGTTATTATTTAAAAAGCAGTTTAAAGAAAAACATAAAATTGGCATTATTCCTCACTACCGCGATGCCGGCTCGGTCTGGATAAAGCATTGCAAAAATCAGGGTTTCCAGATAATTGATGTCTTTGCTCCTCCCGAAAAGTTTTTTCGCAAGATTCAGCAATGCGAGGTTATTCTATCTTCTTCGCTTCATGGTTTAATTTTCGCACACGCTTTTGGAAAACCCGCCGTTTGGATCGAAATTTCAGATAGGGTTGCTGGCAACGGTTTTAAGTTTTTCGATTATTATCAAAGTGTTGGAATTCAACCTGAAAATGTTAACAGGGTCAGGATTAATGACTCCTCTGACCCGCTCGAAATCTCAAAAACAGCCACTTTTGCCGATCATAAATTATTAATCGAAACCATGGAAGACTCTATCCATGAAGCAAAAAAATTTCTGATTTAAAATCCTGATTCTGGCAGTGTTTTAAGTTGCTAATAAAAAGATGTTCAGTGACTGGAGTTATTTTGAAATGATTTTGCATAAATGATTCCGATAAAGGCGGTTCTATTAGAAACAGATTATTCCTCTTTTTTACGCTTTATCGATTCATGCATTATTTTCAGAAGGCTCTTGTTTCTGATGTCACCCTGCACCAACGAAATATTCGAATCATGTATCCTGCGACGTTGAAAGACAAATGGAATCCTTATCATTTTCAACATTCCTTGTAATGCCCGGATGTTCCATTCTGTATCCTCATCTTTTTTATACTCCGGGTTAAAAAGGCCGATTTTTTCATAACATAACCTTTTCGCCATAATTGACCCGTTGTTGCTGGCGTCCCTTGGTTTTTCAATCCACTCCTGAAGGATCAAAGCTGGTTTTTGTACTCCTTCCTCCAGAAAAATAACCTCCTGGCCAAAAATAAAACTGATTTCAGGTTGCCGGTTGAAATAGTCAAGGCCGGCATCAATTCTTCCCGGCATCCAGATATCATCACTGTCGAGAAAAGTAATATACTCACCCTTTGAAGCTTCAATTCCGGCATTTCGGGCAACAGACACACCGCAGTTTTCCTGGCAGATAAGAATAACACCCGGAAAATCCGCAACTATTTTAACAGTATTATCTGAAGAACCATCGTCAACAACAATGATTTCTTTTGGAGAATACTGATCCGCCAAAACACTTTCAATCGCTTCACGGATATATTTTTCGCGGTTGTAAACCACTATTATTATGCTTATCAAGGGATTTTTAGCATCGATAAATTCACCATTTTTTTGCGTTGTTTTAGATGCTTCGAAATCCGGAGCCAATTCATTTACCTTTATCAGAGCTGAAAGAGCGGTTTCATCATCTCCAACAACCATAGCAGATTTATGCAAATGCCAAAAAACATTCGGCCGGTTAAACCCTGATTCGATTGCCGTAGAAAATTCGTTCATTGCGGAGGAATGATTTCCGTTTTTTTGCAATACCAAACCTGACCAAACCCTTAAATGCGGGTCTTCAGAATAATGGTTTCGATATTGAAAAATCCCTCCTTCGCCACCAGCCAATACAGGAGCAGCGTCGGCAATTATCGAATCGGCAGCCAAAACCTCATCAAGGTTACTACTTGAATAACTGATTTGAAAATAAGGTGCAGACATTCCCAAAGATTGAATAAATAACTCAGCAGCAGATTCCTTTTCTGAGCTATCAGCGGGAAAATTCCAGGAACGATTGGATTTTGGAAGTTTGATCATTTGTTCATAAACATCCTGCTGCTTTCTCACCCAGTGTTCACCGTCGAAGTGGCTGATTGCGTATTTCCTTGCATTTTCTCCTAATCTCAACCGTTCGTTAGGATTTTCAAAAAGAAATTCGATGGCCTCTTTATATTCAACTTCACTATTTACAATCAGACCGGTTTCGTTGTTTTGAACCAAATGCTTAACCCCACCGTAAGGAAAAACCACGGGCGGAATCCCGGCATACATAGCTTCCTGCAAACTTTTTTCGGAAGTTGCGTAAGTTCCATCACACAATGGATAACCAAAAACATCCAGATTTTCCAAAATCGGTTTAATATTCTCAACATATCCGCCAAACCCGAATTTTCCTGCGGCATTCATTTCAACAGCCTGCTTATGGAGCTCCTTTTCAATACCCCCTCCATACACCAAAAATTTTACATCCGGGATTTCGACAGATGCACTCATCTGGATAAATTTGGGATGCAACTTTGCGAAATTCACCGTTCCGATGTATCCTACATTGAACCCCTCGTGTTGCTTTTTCACAACATTTTTCAATCTATCCCAATCAGCAATTCCATAAACCACATCGGTACAATTGCGGTCTACATTTTTAAAAACCGGTAAATCAAGGGTTGAGCGGCTTGTGGCTAAAATAAAATCAGAATAATCCAATAATTTCCGGGTAATAATTTGAGGAGCTGTAGCCCCATGAATACGAATATGCGTTAAAAAACGCATCGCAGGCTTATCGGGTCTTAGAAATTCATAAATATCAGGGTTGTTCCAGAAATGAAAATGAACAATATCCGCGTTTTCAATTTCTTCCATCTGTGCCTGTGATGATGGTTCTCTGATTATCGTGATCCCTGCTTGTTTGGCGAGAAGAAGCGAGACCGGATAGGCCTGCCTGTTTAATGCAATAATCCGATGTTGCTGCATTAAACCAAGTTTAGCAGCAATCTTTACGGATGTAATTATCGAACGTGTTGGCCCTGAGCCTGTAATTTTATCAATAATATGAAGTATTTTGACCATTGATTAACGTCTTAATTCAAATTTTCGAAATCCACATTGGTTTTTTCCTGCCGCTTAGAATTAAGGGATTGCTTAATAACCTTCAGAATTTCGTTTCTGTTTGTTGCCACATCATTAGAAAGATTTGATTGATGAACCCTTTTAAGCAAAAGGATTTCAGGAATAAAACTAAATGGAATTTTCAGGTCTTTTGCCCTGGTAAACCATTCAAAATCACATCCGATTTTGTATTCAGTTTTAAAACCGCCAATGGTTTCAAATAATGATTTTCTTGCCACCAGTGTTCCCGGTGTAAGGCCAAACTTAGGCTCGGTGAAAGAGGAGGAAGTATATCCATAACGGGCTTCATTTCCAGGTTCCAAAAAGAATTTCAGGTTGCCATAACTGTATTGACTATCAGGACTATTTTCAAATTCCACGATTTGAATCTTTAATTTATCCTTTGTCCACAAATCATCATAATCCAAAAAAGCAACAAGATCACTTTTGGCAAAATCAATTCCGGTATTTCTTGCGTTTGCCAGGCCGGTTCCTGACTGTTTAAGGTAAATAATGTTTGAATATGATCGTGAAATTATGGCGGTCTGGTCAGTCGAAATACCATCAACCACAATAATTTCATCTGGTTGATGGCTTTGATTCATAACACTTTCGATCGCGCTTTTAAAGTATTTTTCACCATTCTGCACAACCATTATCACACTAACAGTAAGTCGCTTCATCCAAATTTTTGATGTTTGAAATTATTTATTACAGCATACAAACTAATTTATCGCATCGAAAACGTAAAATTAGCGAAAGCTGGCAAAAATATTAATTTCTTGCTTAAAAGAATGGAGTTATTGTGAAGGGATTTTTAATGTAAGGTTTCGGGATAATTTTATCACTCGTGCCTGAACTCCGGAATTACCTTCATCGCAGTAGTTATTTTTGCTTTTCAGGAGCAAAAATCCAATGAATATAAAGATAGCCTATCATTTCGAAAATTACTGTCCTAAATCCCACACTTGATTTGTACCAGTTTTTTTTATTAAAATTTTTGTCCGGGATGACGATATTGCCGACTTTAAGTTCTGATCCAATGGCCAGTTTATAAAGATAATGGCTACGCCGGGCATGAACACCCACCGACACCAGGTTTATCGATTTTACTTCGGGACGGTATTTCTGGAGGTAGGTTTTTACGGCTTGCCCGGTGTAGAAAGTCCTGTCGCGGTAAACATCGGAGGACGCCGGGACAACGGCCATTTTGGTGGTATCAAAACCAATATTCTTTAGGGATTTACCAATCAGTTCGGCTGATGATCTGACGCCAGAAATGTAAAAACCCTGGTCGTAAGAAGTGCCGGTGGCGATTAAAAATTCGTAATTGTCTTCGGTAAAAATTCTGATGATCTCCGGGAAAGCATAATCCGGAACGTAACCCTCCAAAACCATTACCCGGGCAGCAATTGTTTCTTCCTTCGAAAGAAATGGTACAATGTTTCGTGCAGTAACCCAGATCCAGACGGTTAAAAGTAAGAGAACCGCCAGCCAGCCCCAGCCTGTAAGTCCCCATCTTTCGCGCTTGTTAGCAAGTTTTATTGGCTTCATTTTCGGTTTCAAATTTGAAGTGAAGGAATTTTACTATTTTCGGTCAAATTTACTTGAAATTATCATGCACCAAAAAATCCATTAAAATGAACATCGAAGATATTATTAAGCATTTAAACCTGATACCTTTAGAAGAGGAAGGTGGCTTTTACAGGGAAACTTACCGAAGTGATACTATTATCGAAAAAGCGCCTTATAATGGTGGTATCAGAACCAGGAAGTCAATTTATTCGTGCATTTATTATCTGATGACTGCGGAGAGTTTTTCGGCTTTACACCGTCTTCCGGGAGACGAAATCTGGCATTTTTATCTGGGCGATCCCATCGAACAATTGCAACTTTCTCCTGATGGATCGGGAAAAATTATCGAAATCGGGAATAATCTGCTTGCCGGACAAGTGCCTCAAATTATTGTGCCTGGCGAGGTTTGGCAAGGTTCGAAACTTATTTCCGGGGGTAAATTCGCGCTCGTAGGAACAACCATGTCGCCGGGCTATGAATTTGAGGATTATGAAGCCGGCGAACGCGATGAACTCATCCTGCAATACCCCGAATTTTCATCACTGATCAGTCAATTAACCAACCCATAAACTTTTGCACATGGAAGAAATCCTAAAACTGTTTTCTTTAAAAAACAAGGTAGTCATTGTTACAGGCGGGGCTGTAAATATTGGGCGCGGAATTTCCCTTAAACTCGCTGCCGCCGGGGCTAACCTTGCTGTTATCTACAATTCCGCCGAAATTCAGGCAGCAGAATTATTCCGGGAACTCTCAAAAACTGGCCGCCGGCATTTGCTGATACAAGCCGACCTCACCAATGAAACCCGGGTTATTGAGGCAATGGCAAAAGTTACTGAACATTTTGGCAGTATTGATGTTTTGGTGAATAATGCCGGGGTTTTCGGGCTGTCGATGCAGGATGAACTGACCTCGGGAGATTGGGATGAGGTGTTTAATATTAATCTTAAAGGCCTCTTTTTGTGTTCGCGGGAAGCTATAAAACAGATGAAGAAACAGGCTAACGGTGGCGTCATTGTAAATATCGCAAGTATCAACGGGATGCATCCTGGTTTTGGAATGACCGCCCATTACGACGCAACCAAAGGTGGGGTTATTGCTTACACCAGATCGCTTGCTGCTGAAGTTGCACATGATGGGATCCGCGTCAATGCTGTAGCTCCCGGACTTGTGAATTCGGAAATCCTTCGGAAATTTGCCCCCGAACTTGCATTTACTGTTAAAGAACGCACACCTTTAAAGAAATTAACCGAACCCGACGATGTGGCCAATGTCGTTTTATTTCTTTGTACACAGGCATCAAAAAATATTACCGGCGAAATTATAACGGTGGATGGGGGATACATACTGACGTAAAAGGGAAGAGTGGAAGAGTGGAAGGATTGGAGAAGGGGAGAAAGGGAGAGTGGGGGAATGGAAAGATGGAAGGATTGGAGAAGGGGAGAAAGGGAGAATGGAAAGATGGAAAGATGGAATGATGGAAAAGTGGAAGGATTGGAGAAGGGGAGAAAGGGAGAAAGGGAGAGTGGGAGAATGGAATGATGGAAAAGTGGAATGATGGGAGAAGGAGAGAATGGGAGAAAGGGAGAGTGGGAGAATGGAATGATGGAAAAGTGGAAGGATTGGAGAAGGGGAGAAAGGGAGAGTGGGAGAATAGAATGATGGAAGATTCAAAGTAAAACTGCCGACTGCCGATTGGCAACTGGCAACTGGCAACTGGCTCTCTGCGCTTATCGCTTTGCTAATTTAAATAAAAATGGAAAAATCTAAAATCGCGGCAATCAGGAAGGATTATTTGAATGGTGTTTTGGAGATCGAAGCAGTTCATCCTGATCCCATCGAACAATTCAAAATCTGGCTTCATGATGCTGTTTCGGCTGGTATTGATGAGCCTACAGCCATGTTTTTGGCAACGACGGGTGCTGATTTGCAACCTTCGGCACGTATTGTTCTTTTAAAAGGTGTTGATGAGAAAGGCTTCGATTTTTATACCAGCTATCAAAGCCGGAAAGGCCGTCAAATTGGGGAAAATCCGCTGGTAGCTGCTACTTTTTTCTGGAAGGAATTGGAGCGACAGGTCAGAATTGAAGGTATCGTTGAGAAATTAACAGATGCCGAATCGGACGAATATTTTAGATCGCGCCCTGCCGAAAGCCGCTTCAGTGCGGCAGTTTCACCGCAAAGTCAGGTAATTCCCGGCCGGAATTATCTCGAAGAAAAAATCAACATACTAAAAACGAAATATGCTGCTGATGAGCTGAAACGGCCAGATTCCTGGGGTGGCTACAAACTAAAACCTTCACGCATCGAATTTTGGCATGGACGTGAAAACCGGCTACACGACAGGCTGGTTTATTCATTTTTAGCAGGTGAGTGGAATATCGCGCGATTGGCGCCATAATTCTTAACAGTAAATATCCGGATTTTTTACTCACCGGTTTCCAATATTATTCCGGTGAATGCAAATCTTAGCTATTCTTCCTGTGTTGCTTGTTCTTTCTCCTTTGTTTCCAGCTTTTTACAAGATTATAAGCTATTCTTGCGGTATTGATAACCAGCATCGGATTGCTGAGGAGGGCCTGTGAAATTGCACCTCTGAAATCAGAAGATTCGAGTTCTGTTTTCATATCTAAAACCTGCCGTTTTATCTCACCTTCTTTGAGCATGATTTCGGTCCGTAACAAAAGCTTCCGGTAACGAAGGTCGTTGAGGTTTTTTATACTATTCATCGGTGTTTTTGTCATTTTTCAGGCTATTTAAATTTTCTTCCTTTTCAAAAGCGGCTTCAGTAAATCCCCGCAACATCGGGTTCAGGAACAAATAGTTTCTTAATAAAAAGACAGTAACAGCAAGGATAACGAAGAACCCTGCAGTTATTAAATATCCTTCAACGCGGGTTCCAAAATGTGATTCGTACCAGGCAACAAAAACAAATGAAAGAAATATCAGGAAAAAAATGATAAAGATGGTCGAAATAAGCAGTGCCAGAAAATTAGTAAATGCTTTCGAAACCCTTTCGATCAGGATCAGCGTATAAAGTTCTAATTTCAGATCGACGATTTCTTTGGCTTTTTTGGCTGTTTCAGTCAGGTTTTCCTGGAATTTTTCTGTATCCATGTTTTTAAGTTTTTTTTTGAATAAAAAGATTGTCCCGAAAATCTTACTCTTTGGTGTTGCTGATCGAAATTATTCAATGAATTTTATCCGATAAAACTGTTTTAAACCAAATTAATAAACGGGACAATCTTAAAAAATTTACAATTCAAATCCGCAAATTAAGCTTCTTTTTCTTTTGCCTTGGTGACTTTGGCTTTTAAGTCGCCAATGGCATCATTTACGTAAGTTTTTACGTCTTCAAATTTTTCTTCAAAATCGTCTTTGATTTTGTCTGCTTTGTTGCGGATTTTTTTGCGTGTTACCGAGCCTTTATCCGGGGCAAATAATATGCCCAATGCGGCTCCTACTGCAGCACCTGCTAACAATCCTACGAGAAAACCTGATGTTGAATTTTTCATGGCACTAAATTTTATATAGTTTTTACTAAAAAAGTTGCTCAACAAATTTAAGGATAAATTCCAATGATGTCAACGATTTAAATGAATTTAATAATTAAATATTTTTGGTGAGTTTTTGTACAACGCTAAATTGGCTAAGAAATTCTTTGGCAACAATTCTCAGCACAGTATAAGTAGGTATGGCTAAGATCATTCCGGTTATTCCGGCCATTGTTCCGGCGATGAGTATCACCAGGAAAATTTCGACGGGATGGGCTTTCACGCTGTTCGAATAGATCAGTGGCTGAAGGATGAAGTCATCAATAAGTTTTGCAAACGCAAAAACAGCAAGTACCGTAATGGTAACCGATACAATCTGAGAATAATACCCGGTACTTAAAATTGTCGAAATGGCCAGAATTATCCCGATGATGGCGCCGATCAAAGGCCCGAGATAGGGGATGATGTTCATCATACCTCCAAAAAAACCTATTAACACAGCGTTTTCCAGGCCAAAAAAGGTTAAACCAATGGTAAGCAAAGTTATCATTGCAGTGATTTCGATGATTAAGCCGATGAAATACCTGCCCAGCAAACGTTTGGATTGTTTAATGATGTGGTTAACTTCGTTTTGATACTGGATTGGCGTGAGGTTATCGACAAGCTCATCAAGGATAAATGCATCCTTTAAGAAGAAGAAAGTGAGAAACAAAATCGAAAATACGGCAATAAAGATTGTGCCTGTCAAACCAACCATCGAACCCAGAACAGTCGAAAATGAAGTGAGGTTAAGGATAGATTTAAACTGGATTTCGAGTACGTGTTTTACAGACTCTTCCTTTCCCAGAATTCCGTAATTATGAAGAAAATCCTCAACTTCAAGCAAGGGTTCTTCGATAGATTGACTTAGTGAATTGAGATCGATGTTTGAGATTACTGACGCCTGACGGGCTACAAGCGGGACAAAAATGCTGAAAAATACGCCAAACAGAAATATGATGATCAGCAAAGTTAAAAAAGCACTGATTCCATTCGGCAGCCTGAAACGCCCGATTTTGACAGAATTTATTTTTTTTACCAGGGGCTTGCCCATGAGCGATAACACAACCGACATCAGGATGTAAAAAACAATATTTGAAAACTCCCAGATGAGAAAAGCAACCAATGACCCTACAATGATTCCTGTGATAATTTTTGTTGTTCTGTTCATTATTTTACCTGAAGTATTTTGCCTGATGCATGTAAAATTGTAAACTCATTTTAATGCAAGAATACAAAGAAAATTCGGTTTATAAAAGTCCCGATTTTGAAGTTTAAAATTGCTATGAATCACTAATCACATTTAGGCCGGAGAGTGAATGAAGGTTTCATGTCTTCAGGTTTTGGATGTCCGGATTACATTTTGGGATGTTTTTCAGCGCATTGAGAAATCATTAAAAAACTTTTGTTCCTCAGGAGAAAATCACTTTTACAAAACAATCGGAAATCATTCCGGATGATTAAAACACTATCATAATAATCAGATTTTAAACCAGATGGATAAGAAAATCTGCTCATGTGCTTTAGTTAAGGCATGTTTGCAGTGAACATTTGTTTTATCCGATAAAAAGCTTTTATCGCAAAACACGGCAGATATTGGGGCTTTCTGTATCTTTACACGTTTAATTGTTTAGTTGAAGATAGTTACAATTTGAGTCAGAAGACAGATCGGGAGGACATCAACTTTGACAAGTTTCTGGCTAATAATCCGGGTTATTTGGGTAATGGATAAAAAGATATTTTTCCTGTTTTGTTGCTTAGTGTTTTTTCAACAATTAAGTGCCGAATACAAAACTAATGTGCATTCGATTTCACGGCGGGAAGGACTATCAAATGGAGCTGTTAATACCATTGCTATGGACGCTGAAGGGTATGTGTGGTTTGGTACCTGGAATGGTTTGAACAGATATGATGGCAGTAATATCGTGTCGTTTATGCCCGGAAGCAAGCCATTTTCTTTGCACAATCACGTCGTCAGGGAGCTTTATCCCGACGCAAAAGGCCCCCTCTGGATGCTGACAAACAAGGGAATTGGTTTGTATGATAACCGGCAAAACAGGTTCTATTCATTTTTTACCGATGAGTCGGATCAGATAAATTACGAAAACGATATTTCGCTTTGTCATTCCGACCAATTTGGAACAATTGCAGCAGTTTACGGGAAAGGGATTTTTGTTTTTGATAGCATCAGCAGGCAATTTATTAAGAAAATATTTGCCGGAGGATCTGCGCAGACTTCCCTGGAAGTAAAGCGGTTATATTCGATTGGTTCGGAATTCTATTGCATAACTGCCAACAACCTGCTATTCGGAATTTCGGGTAATCATCTTAGCCTGATTATTCGTTTGCCGCTCGATGCAGCCATTTCTTCATCTTTGGGAGTTTTGATTCAAAATCGTCCTTATCTGCTCATCACCCAGCGTGGCGGAAATGCAGTTTTGGTTGATATCAGCGCTAAATTGGTCAGTGAGGTCAGGATAGGGGACGACATCATTACTTCGTTTGCACCATCATCAAACCCTGACAGGCTTTGGGCAGGAACCGAAAAAGGAAATATTTACAGTTTGAGTATTGCCTCGGGGAAGCTTGAAAAACTAAGTGCACTCTCGGAGCTTTTCGTCAATAATCCAATCTCAACCAGGGTTTTAAGTATTTGCGAAACTACTTCTGATATTTTATGGATCGGGACCGACGGCAATGGCGTTTATAACCTCAGGCTTTCGGAGTTTCCTAACAAAAGCCTGTCATCAAAGCAATTATCCTATCCAATTGTCCGCTGTATTCTCGTCACTCAAAAAAACCAGTTTCTTATCGGGACAAAGGGAGGAGGCATCGACGTTTTTGATTCGAAAGGCAACCACGTACGACAAATATCTGTAAAAGACGGTCTGAGCAACAACTCGGTGCTTTCGTTCCTTGAGCGGGATGATGGCACAATCTGGGCTGGCACCGATGGCGGAGGAATTGACATAATTTCGGCGGATTTTAGGAAAATCAGAAACTTCCCTGCAGATTTTAAAGACGTCCATTGCCCGGGTTTTGGCTCGGTTTACAACATCCTTGAGGACAGCGATCAGCGTTTGTATCTGGGCACCAGCGGTTTTGGCGTTATGATGATCGAATTTGATAAAAACCAGCCTTCAAATCCGGTGTATTGCGAGCAGGTAATTTTGGATAAAAACAACATTTCGGGCGGGCAGCAAAAACAAATCGTTTACGCAATCACTCAGGAAAAGCCAGGCATTATCTGGATTGGCACACGTGGTTTCGGGGTTTACCAATACAACACAATTACAAAGCGCGTGCTTTCGCAGTTCAATTCAAATACGCATCCAGGTCAGATAAAAAACGATGATATCCTTGCCTTGTTTACCGATCAGGCGATGAATATCTGGGTTGGAAGCAGTTCGGGGATATTTTCGTTAAAGCCCGAAACTAATGGCCCGGCAAAAATTACCGGATGGAATCTGCAGGAAGATTTATCAAATACTTCAATTCATACCATGCAGATAGACAAATCCGGAAACCTCTGGGCAACAACAAATCAGGGGCTTTCGTGTGTTGATCCGAAAAATCTGACCGTAAAAAACTTTACTGTTAACGACGGGCTGATCAATTTTGAATACAGCGACGGGGCTTCCTATTTCGACCAAACGACCGGCATGTTGTATGTTGGCGGCACCATGGGAATTGACATTATCCAAACCCGCGAAATAAAGTTTTCATCCTTCTTCCCACCTATCGCCATCAACGATTTGTACATCAAAAACCAGGTTGTCGAGATCACCGAAGGCAGCGTTCTTACCAGCCGGATGAACCTTCAGGACCGCATCGTATTGAATTACGACCAAAACGCGCTTACATTTTACGTCTCGCCGCTTGCCTACTGGGGGAAAGAGCGACACCGGATTTCGTACCGGTTATTAAATTTCGACAATAACTGGGTAGTCAATCTACAAGGACAAGCCATCAGTTTTACCAACCTCGAAACCGGCAACTATACTTTACAGTTGCGGGTTAGCGACGAAAGCGGTAACTGGTCGGATCAGATTAAATCCGTCGAAATCGTTATCAAACCGCCTTTTTGGAAAACAATCTGGGCGATTGGGGTCTATATTTTACTTTTTATTGGGATTCAACTGCTGATAATCAGATCGTACATCCGGAAAGATTCGCGGAAAAAGGAGGCTGCGCTGATCGAATTTAAGCAGCAAACAGAAAAAGAACTTCAAAACTATAAACTCGAGTTCTTTACAAATGTGGCGCATGAGTTCCGGACGCCGCTTACGCTGATAACTTCACACATTCATGCCCTCATCGAAGAAACTAAAACCATCAGCGAAAATCCCCGCCTACTCAAAGTTTATAACAACAGCATCAAGTTGCAGAAACTTGTACTCGAAATTATTCAGTTCCGAAAATTGGAGAAAGGCAAGGAGCCGCTCAACATTAGCAAAGTAAACCCTGAGGTGCTGGTTAGGGAAGTAATTTCTGACCTTGAATTGCTGGCTCAAAAGCGGGAAATTTTGTGTGAAGTTTTTTGTGACATTGAAAACAATGCTGTTTACACCGATGCCGATAAATACCAGCGAATTCTTACAAACCTGGTTTCGAATGCCATAAAATACAACAAACCGGGCGGTTTTGTTCATGTGAAGATTTCGTTTGGTGAAAACGAATTTATTACCGAGGTGGAGGACAACGGAATCGGCATAAATCCCGAATTACGAGACAAGGTTTTCGAACCTTTTGGCATTTCTTCTGCGGTAAAAAAAGGAAGTTTCCCGGGCTACCGGTCAACAGGGCTAGGGCTGGCAGTTACCAAAGGCATTGTCGAATTACTTAGGGGTACCATTGTTTTCGAAAGCAAACCAAACCAGGGAACCCGTTTTATTTGCCGGTTCCCCGATATTCATCAGGAAAATCAGACAGGTTTGGTCGCCGAAAAAACCGACGAGCGCAACGAAATGACCTTTATTGACGAATCGAATAATGATGGTATTTTAAATTCCTACGAGGCAGTTACCGAAAAGCAAACCATTCTTTTGGTTGACGACGATCGGGAAATCCTGTCGCTATTGGGCGATATGCTAAGGCCGTTTTATAATCTTTGCTTTGCGCTGAATGGAACCGAAGCCTGGCAGTTTCTGGAGCAACAAAAAATTGATCTGGTGGTTTCGGATATCATGATGCCCGAAATGGATGGCATCGAACTTTGCTGCAAAATCAGGGAAAACTTCGACACCAGCCACCTGCCTCTAATCCTGCTCACCGCAAAAGTCGAAATCGAAGACCGCATAAAAGGCCTGCAGGCTGGCGCAGATTCGTACATCCCAAAACCGTTTCATCCCGATCATCTCAAAATAAGGATCGAAAAACTTCTGTCCTTGCGGCAGAATATTCGTAAGAAATTTGGTAGCCAGGACGAAAGCGTTTTGCTGATCAAGGAAATCCCTGACCCATTCTTTCAGAAAATGCTCAGTTATATTGACGAAAACATTGACGAAGAAACCCTTTCGGCTGATAAACTGAGCGAACGCTTCGCCATCAGCAAATCGTCACTTTACAACAAAACCCGCTCAGTACTTGGAACCACGCCGCATGGGCTGATCAACCAGCGAAGGGTAAGGAAGGCATCGGTTTTACTCGGTTCGACTTCGTTAACCGTGAGCGAAATTATTGATCAGACAGGTTTTAGCAGCCGCACACATTTTTACGATCTTTTCAACAAAACCTTTGGCTGCTCTCCTTCCGACTACCGGTTGAAAAGGAAAGATTAAAAATAAATCACAAAAAACAATTATCAAAAAACAATTATCAAAAGACAAATCACAAAAGACAAATCACAAAAGACAAAAGGGACTGGGTTTAACTTCAGATGTTTTGCTGATAATTTTGAAAACAGATTTTACAAAAAACTACGAAAAGTGTATTTCCTATGTTACAGAAACATGGGAAAAGTGTTTTTTCTATATTACAAAAACACATGAAAAGTGTATTTTCAATATTACTAAATTGTCAATTTTTTTAGATGGATGTTTGGTTTTCAGTATTAAGTTATCCCACCAGCTCCCATCCAATCTTCAAACATTAATTGTTAGTTTTAGCCGCTGAATTTTGGTTTCCAACTACGATTTTCATCCTCCTGAATTTTGGTTTCGGTTTACCATTTTCAATAGCCCAGGGCTTCAGCCCTGGGATAAATGATGCCACGAAGAATTTCCTAAGGGCATTTATGCCCTTCCTCCTAAAAACCTAAAATAATATATTGTTTTTCATCCTTCTTATTGTTTACTTGCACCTCTTGAAACTAAACCAGTCTCATCGAAACAAAAAATCAAATATTCCAATGCCTTTTGCCAAAATTCCATTTTATTGTTCAATGATCAGCGATTTTATTGCCAGAAAATTGAATTTGGGAACCTTTCGGATAGGGTGTAGGGCGAGGGAAATAGATTTGAAATGATAATTGAGAAAAGCCCAATATTTAATAAAAAATAAAAAGAATTGGGTAAAAATCATTCTTAAAATATTTGTTGCCTACATTTACTAATTTTGCAATTGAGTAATATGTATCAAATACTAAAATTAAAATCAAATTAATGGCAGAATTAGAGCCAGGATTAAAAATCGACCTCACAAATGGAGAGAAATTAAAAATACTAAAGGAAATTGGACGCGGTGGCCAGGGAATTGTTTATTTATCCGAGTACCAAGGACATAATTATGCTTTGAAGTGGTACACACAAAAATATTCCGACGATTTTTACAACAACCTCAAGGAAAACATTCAACACGGCGCTCCCTCAAAAGCATTCCTTTGGCCGTTAATGCTTACAACCAAACAAAATGGTAGCTTCGGATATGCAATGGAATTACGCAAAAAAGATTTCTTTGAATTTGGAGATTACTTGCTCGCTAAAGTGAAATTTCAGTCCATCAGCGCCATGATAGAGGCGGCATTGCAAATTTGCGATGGTTTTTACCATTTGCACCTCAGGGGTTTCAGTTATCAGGATATTAACGACGGCAATTTTTTCATTAACCCTCATACTGGCGATGTGTTGATTTGTGATAACGACAATGTAACCGCTCAGGGGCAAAACACAGGCATTCTTGGCAAAGCACGCTATATGGCCAGCGAAATTATCGCCGGACAAAAACCTGATAAATACAGCGACTATTTCTCCCTGGCTGTTATCCTGTTTATGCTCTTTTACGGAAATCATCCCTTTGAAGGGAAAAAAGTAGTGAGTTGCCCTTGCATGACCGAAGAAAATGAGCGGAAACATTTTGGCAGTGAAGCAATTTTTATTTTGGATAAAAACGACAGGACGAATTTGCCGGTGAGAGGTGTACACCATAACGTGATCAGAAGATGGCCTTTATTTACAAAGGTTTTGCAGGATGCATTTATCGAAGCTTTTAGCCAGGATTTGATCAAAAATCCCACACAACGAATGATGGAATCGAAGTGGGAAAAAATAATCAGGCAGGTACGCAATCAACTGGTGGTATGCAGCAGTTGCGAAAACGAAACCTTTGCAGGATCGGATTTTGTTTCAACCTGCATCAATTGTGGGCGTCCTGTTGAAGTGAAATATCGGCTGCATACAAACGATCATGGAATATTAGCCCTAACGCCAAAAAAAATAGTTTTGCTTGGTAAAATCAAAGAACCGGTTGCAGTAGTTCGTGTCAGTAAAAAAAATGCCGAAATATTGGCAATGCAAAATCTTGCACAAGCCAAATGGATCGTCGAAACACCTGATGGAAAATTAAAAGACATCAATCCAACTGAGTTTTTACCACTTGAAAAGGGGCTGAAAATTTATTTCACACAACACGAAAAAGGGGAAATCATCTGAAAATTAAAATAAATATCAAATCATAGTTTAAACCAATAAAACAGAAATCATGGGAATATTAGACTCAGCGCCGGTGCCAAGAAGAACAATGGTGTTGTTTTTCATTGTTGACACCTCCGGCAGTATGACAGGTAGTAAAATTGGCGCAGTAAATCAGGCAATACGCGAAGTGTTGCCGATGCTGGATGAAATTTCAGCAAATAATGCCGATGCAGAAATCAAAATTGCCTTACTCGAATTTTCAAGCGGTTGCCGCTGGATTTACGATGAGCCCAAAACAGCATCAGAATTCCGGTGGCAGGACAGAGAAGCAAGCGGGCTTACCGATCTTGGAGAGGCATGCATCGAATTAGGCCGAAAGCTTTCGAGGGATACTTTTATGAAAACAGATACCGGCGCTTTTGCTCCGGTGCTTATCCTGCTTACCGATGGAGAGCCGACAGATGACTTCCCGGGAGGACTAAAAAAGTTAAAAGAAAACCGGTGGTACAAGGCTGCAATTAAAATTGCCATTGCTATTGGTAATGATGCCAACGAGGAGTTGATAAAAGAATTCACCGGCAACATGGAAGCTGTGGTTGAAGTACATAATATCGAGGCATTGAAAAAACTCATCAGAACCGTTTCGGTTACCGCTTCCCAAATTGGCAGCCAAAGCAGCACAGTCGGCAACAAGGATAAACAGGGGCAAGTGGTTGAACAGCTTAAAAAGGACGTGGAAGAAACCGAGGGTGCCTATTCAGCGGCAAAACCGGCACCCGACCCAAATGATGATTGGGATTAAATATTCTTCTCAACCCTTTGAATGTCCAATATGAATAATATACGGATTTACCATGTATTTGCCTTAGGTGAAAGCCACCGAATAAAAAACATCCCATGCCAGGATGCGACAGAGAGTTTTGAGGATAGGGAAAATGGAATTTTTATTGCCGCTGTGAGCGACGGACACGGGAGTAAACAATATTTCAGAAGCGACAGGGGTTCCAGATTTTTAGTAAAAATTGCCCTCGACACCATTCGCGATTTCATCAGGCAGCTGGATAAACAACTGCTTGCTGCGCCATTTACCGCTATTCCGTCTCGAAAAACCGAAATTCAACAGCAGAATGTTCGAAAGTTTACACTTCAGGATGATGCCTTTCGCCGGGTATTTTCGGCCATCATTGCTGCTTGGAACGAAGCTGTGCATCACGACTGGGAAAATGATACTCCCACTCCTGACCAAATGAAAGACTTACTGGTACCTGATGCATACATAAGCTCGTATCAATCAGGAAGCGAAATTGAAATGGCCTACGGTTGTACATTGATTGCTTTTACCCAAACACCCAACTACTGGTTTGCTTTTCAATTAGGTGACGGCAAGTGCATAGCTTTCGATGGCGAAGTCAAAGGATGGGAACCTGTACCCTGGGATGACCAATGCATCGGCAATACCACTACCTCCATCTGCGATAGCGCTGCCCTCGATAATTTCAGGTACTGCTATGGTAATGATAAAACACCTTTTGCCCTGTTTATCGGTTCCGATGGTATGGATGGAGCTTATGGAACAATAGATGAGTTTTCGGTGCCTCTCTTGACCGGGTTATATGAAAATGTGATCAAAAGTTTTGCCCGTAAAGGCTACGATGCCACCGTTGCAGAGATCCGTGAAATGCTGCCTGAGCTGAGTGAGCAGGGTGTTACCCGTGATGATGTGTCACTGGCAGGTTGGATTGATCTTGATTGGGCAAAAAACCGTTTGCCAATTTTCGTCAACAGAGATATCGAAAAAACCGAAAAAGAGATTGCTGAGATCGAAAAAGCGCTGGAAGAAAAGCATAAAACCTCTTCGCAGTTAAATGATCAGATAACCAGTAAAAAATCAGTTTTCGACAAAAAAAAGAAAGATACCCGTGAATCCGAAACGGAGCTGAGCCGCGCAGAAAAAGAGTTCCTGAAGGCTGAGAAAAGAAAAGCCGAGGCCCAAAGAAGGCATGCAAATCTGAAAAGTGAGATGGATAAAATCGAAGTTGAAATCCTTAATACCGGGCAGGATATTGATAAAACGCGCGCGGGCTTGGAAAAAGAGCAAAAACTGCTGGATGACCTGCAAAAAAAGATTCGTGAACTGAACAGCGAATACAACGACTTGCAAGCCGATGTGAAAAACCTGGAAAATGAAAAACCGGAAGAAGTTGCCGCACTTCCTGTGGCGGAGTGCGAAGAAAAACAGGAAATCAATACAAAGCCCGATAGTGAATAGTGTTTAGAAAAACCGATTATAGTTTTTTAATCTTGACAAATGAATTGCTCCAAATGTAAAGCTGAATGGACACCGCCGGCAGGACGTACCATTACCCACTGCCCTTTTTGCGGGGAGGCGCTTGTTGCAACAACGTTTGCAAATAAGGAATCTGCTTTGCATGAAATGTTGCGCAGCATTGTGCAGCAGTTTGGCCGGGAAATCCTGGGCGAAGCAAGGCTAATAGGCCTTTTAGCCGATTTTAAACCCGATACAGAAAGAAAGCACCTCCATATTTTAAGGCAGGCCGTGAGTGACAGTATTGCCCCTAAATTAATGGGTTTAATAAAAAATCACAACTCAGGCAGTATATTGCAAATCAACGTTCTGAAGGAAGACTTGAAAAACAACCACGGATTTAGCAATACTGCCGATTATGTGATAGATTGCTTATTATATGCCCTGGGCTGGACAAATGATGTTCCAAAAGAGGAACAAAACTTTGTACAGGTTAACAACCTGAACATTTTGCAGCATACAGTCCAAATGGCCTTCTCCGATGGCAGGTTCACCAAAGAAGAAGCAAAATCCATTTTCGCTATGGCTGAAACACTCAGTATTTCCGAACAGGATGCTACGGGCTTAATTGTGCAAAATTTAAAAAAGAACCAATTTAAGGCAGATAAACCATTTGACAACTCCAACAGCACAATAAAGGAGATTATCATATCTCGGAATTGGATTTCGAAGGCTAATGACACAGTTGTTGATAAGTATGAATCCGTTAAAATTGGCGACCAGGTCTGGATGAAACAAAACCTTGATATTAGCAATTTCCGCAATGGCGACCCTATACCCGAAGTCAAAACAGATGAAGAATGGATGAAAGCCGTAAAAGATGGGAAACCGGCTTGGTGCTTCTATAACAATGACCCTGAAAATGGTAAGATTTACGGAAGACTTTATAACTGGTATGCGGTAAATGACCCACGGGGCCTTGCGCCGGAGGGATGGCATGTGCCAAGTGATGCGGAATGGAGCAAATTGATGAATTATTTGGGAGGAGGGGAAGTGGCAGGCGGCAAAATGAAAACCACAGATGCAATTAACTGGAACAGCTCTAGTCAAGACACAACAAATAGTAGTGACTTTTCAGGCCTTCCGGGCGGTTACCGCTACACCGATGGGACGTTCGACGGCCTCGGCAACGGCGGCGACTTCTGGAGTTCTACCGAGAGCTCGGCAACAAATGCGTGGTACCGCTACCTGCTCTATAACTACGCCAATGTTTACCGTTACTACTTTGATAAGGGTTATGGTTTTTCAGTTCGTTGTTTGAGGGATGCGACTATAAGCCTATTTTTCTATTAGATTATTTAAAATGGTTTTTCAAAATCAGATTTTTCAACGAGAACAAGAACAAAAAGATAAAACGTGAATTGCTCCAAATGTAAAGCAGAATGGACACCGCCGGCAGGCCGCACCATTAACCATTGTCCTTTTTGTGGGGAAGCGCTTATTGCAGCTACGTTTGCAAGCAAGGAAGCCGCTTTGCATGAATTGTTGCACAGCATTGTGCAGCAGTTTGGCCGCGAAATTCTGGGCGAAACGCGGCTCAGAGGCCTGATATCAGACCTGATGCCCAACACCGAGAAGAAGTACCTCCGCATTTTGAAACAGGCTGTTGATGATGGCGTAGGAACTAAATTGCTGGAAATGCATAGCGATACTCTTGCCGTAAGAACCCTGAAAATAGCAGCCCTAAAGGAAAACTTCAGAAACAACAATGCCTTTAACCATACTGCCGATTATGTAATCGATAGTTACCTGTATGCTTTGGGTTTGCAGGATGCTGAACCAAAAGACATTCGTAACCAGGCTCAGTTATATAATTTGGAAATCCTGAAACAAGCAGTTGAAATGGCATTTACAGATAATCTACTAACAAAAGATGAGTCTAAACATATTTTCAAGTTATCGGATAATCTAAATCTTCCGGAAAAGGATACAATAGATCTAATAATGGAACATACTAAGAGAAAAGGTATGGTTCCTGATGCATCGTTAAACGATGATCTGAATATCACACGAAGCATTATTGTTTCGAGTGATTGGATACCAAAAAAATCCAGTGAAATAATTGAGAAACACTTTTCTTCAAATGAAAAGCCCAAAAGCACCACATCAGAGGCACGAGTCAGGTGGAAAACCATATCTTATAAAGCTGATGAAAATGATGAAAAAGATGGATTGATTGTTGGACACGATTATACTGTGTGGATAGCACAAAATGATGGTGTTACAAAAACAGGGAAAACGGTGAAAAAAGGTGAAATATTTGCAACTGAAAATGATACCATCACCAAAAGTACTCCTTTAGAAGAAAAAAGAAAATCAGGCATAACTTATGAATCCGTTAAAATCGGCAACCAGGTATGGATGAAAAGAAACCTCGACGTAAGCCATTTCCAAAATGGGGATCCAATACCTGAAGCCAAAACAATCAAAGAGTGGCAAAGAGCTGGTAAAAAATATACACCTGCATGGTGCTATTATAATTATGAATCTGAAAATGGGAAGATTTACGGTAAATTGTATAATTGGTTCGCTGTAAACGATCCACGCGGGTTAGCACCAGAAGAATGGTATTTGCCGGGTGAAGATGAGTGGACAAGATTGATGGTTTTTTTAGGAGGAGATAAGGTTGCAATAATAAAAATGAAGGATAAGGTAAGTTGGCCGGATGGAACAGCCACTAATGAAAGTGGTTTTACAGCATTACCAGGGGGTTGGTGCAATGCCAACGGTTACTTCTTTGAAAAAGGATGGGATGGATATTGGTGGTCAAAAAAAGAACACTCAAAATTACTTGCTTCTTGTCTTTCACTTACATGGAGAAATGATTCTGAAGGAATTTATAGTGCAGGTAAAGCTTGGGGATATAGTGTACGCTGTTTGAAAAGGCAGTTATAGGATTTTAGGTTAATCAGCTAATGTAAAAATTGAAAAATTGTGTTTTAAAATATAAAACAGAATGAAATGTAAAGCCTGTAACGCCGAATGGACACCACCAAAAAACGTGGTGATTACAAAATGCCCTTTTTGTTTGGAACCAATTTTTGAGGTAAAAGCTTCTGGTAAACCTAAAGAACCATACCAGGTTTTATCTGAAATCGTAGAGCAATTCGGCAGGAATACGCTTGGCCAACCTCGGCTTAGGGGATTAATTGCCGACCTAATGCCCAATGCAGAACGAAAACACCAAAGGATTTTCCGTCAGGCGGTGGACGACGGTATTGGATCAAAACTGCTTGATATGCAAAGCGATACCTATGCTGTAAGAACCCTGAAAATAACAGCCCTGAAGGAAAACTTCAGAAACAACAATGCCTTTAACCATAATGCCGATTATGTGGTTGATTGTTTCTTGTTTGCTTTGGGATGGTTTGAAGGAACTCCTATGGAAAAGCTAAACCATGTAAGTGTTGATAGCATGGAAATCCTAAATCAACAGATTGAACTTGCCTTTTCTGACGGTAAACATACAAAAGACGAAGCCCTATTGTTATTCCAATTCGCAGAATCATTGCACATACCTGAATCAACTGTTTCTGAACTTCTTGTTAAAAAGATTAGAATATTGAACTTTTATCCGTCATTAGCTATTGGCAAGTCACAAAAAAATCACAAAACCATTATTTGTGCAACTGATTGGCATCACAAGCCGTATGAAAGTGTAAAAATCGGTAACCAGGTTTGGATGAAAAGAAACCTGAATGTCATCCATTTTTGCAATGGTGATCTGATACCCGAAGCCAAAACAGATGAGGAATGGAAAAAGGCTGGTGAAGAAGGAAAACCTGCCTGGTGTTATTACGATAATAATCCTGAAAATGGTAAGATTTACGGTAAGCTTTACAACTGGTTTGCCGTAAATGACTCAAGAGGAATAGCGCCGGTTGGATGGCATTTACCCAGTGATGATGAGTGGACTGAATTAATAGATTTTTTGGGAGGTAAGGAAATTGCAGGAGAAAAATTGAAAAGCAAAACTGGGTGGAAATATTCAGGAAATGGTACAGATGAAGCAGAATTCTCTGCCCTTCCGGGCGGCTACCGTCACGACGATGGTAGTTTCAACCAAATTGGCTTTGTTGGTAGCTGGTGTTATTCTACCGATAAGCCTTCTTGGGGTTCCCGAACACGAAGCCTGCATGGCAGGGATGCCAATATATCCTGGGCCATCGAGAAAAAGGAGCTTGGTTTTAGTGTGCCTTGTTTGAGGTATATCAAAATCTTACGCTCAGAAGTAACCGTAGAAAAAGTTGACCAACATCCTTTTAATCCTAAAATTTTAACTGCTAAATTGAAACAGGTAATCTATGAATCTTATTTAAACTTTAATCCCACAAATCATTTAACAAATGGCAATGAGGAAAATAATTTAAAAGAACATAAATCGGTTGTAGAAGAAAGAATGGTTTGGGTTGACGTACCTCTAGGAGTAACTGTTGCAAGAGTTGAAGAAGTTATTAAAAAATATCCAAATGCTTGTATTTGCAAGGATCTAAGTGATAAGGTAATTCTAGAAAATCAAGAGATTATTTTATTTGACGAACTTAAAACAGCACCAATTAATCAAATCGCTATTATCGGAGCAAATTTGATAAAATCTTCCAGTTTTACAGAAGATAATAGAAATCAAGCAGTTGATGCTTACTTGGAAATGAAAAATGATCAACAGAAGGTAATTAATCTAAAGACTGGGGAATTGGTTCTTTTTAATGGCAATCCTCAGTTTCAAAGATTTGGATTTTCAAGAACGCTTAGAGAGGATGAAGATCACAGAACAGAGATCATTAATAATAGTAGTGTAGTAGTTACTCCTAATGTTGAAATGCAATGTATTACTATTGGTAGTCAAGTATGGATGAAAAGAAACTTGGATGTTAGCCATTTCCGCAATGGCGAACAAATTCCGGAAGTTAAAACAAATGAGGAGTGGAATAGAGCAGGTGAAGAAGGTAAGCCGGCCTGGTGCAATCACAACAATGATCCTGAAAATGGAATGATTTACTGTAAATTGTACAACTGGCATGCTGTAAATGATCCACGTGGGCTGGCACCGGAGGGGTGGCATGTACCATCAGATTATGAATGGGTTGAATTAGTTCGTTTTTTAGGGGGCGATGAAATTGCAGGAAAAAAAATGAAAAGCCTAACCAGATGGGATCCTAGTGAAAGCGGAAATAATGAATTTAAATTCTCAGCTTTTCCAGGAGGTTGGCGTAGTACTTTTGGCTCATTCGGAGACATTGGCACCTATGCCGACTTTTGGAGTTCCACTGAGTCATCCTCACCAAACGCCTGGACAAGGAGACTTTACCATGACAACGCTTTCATAAACCGTTCTAACATCGATAAAGGTTTTGGATTTTCGGTTCGTTGTGTAAAATCTTTGTTTGAAGAAATAAAGGCTTTTGAATAACATTAGTTTGGTATTTAAGTTCGTCATTTAAGGTTTACATTTATTTTCTAAAAACTTGCAAATCACGGAAATATGTTAGCTCAAATCAAAATCATCTTCAAATTCATAATAGGGATTAAAAAGCCTTCTGATAAAATTTCTTACAAAGAATTGGCTGTTTGATATATCAACAAGAAAGTTTGGAATATCACCATCTGCATATTGAAAGTGTTCTTCATGCCCATATTCACGGATGTAATCGTAGTCTAATTTTGCGTATTCAAAAAACAATTTTCTTAACAAACCTGTTAGCCTCATTTTAAAATTGTGACAGTAAATATCCTCAAGGAATTTTGATTGATAATCGTCCCAGTTAAAGCCCCCATAATCAGTAATAATACTCTCTTGATCTAGGCTTTTTGTAAGTGTCTGGACAATGTCAAATCCAATACCTGTCATTTCGTTGTCCCATGCTAATGATAAAAAACCGAGAAAATTAGTTTCAATATTTTCATTTTTTGCGCTTTTTTCAAGTTCAGGAATGATATCAAGCAGGTTTACCTCTACAATGTCGATATTATCAGCTTCTTTGACCGAAAGGTTCCGTTCCGTTTTAAGAAAGCGGTTTTTTGTTGCTTTATAGGGATTTAAACCGCATAAAACCAAACCATTTGCCAATGGTAACAATTCCCTTGTTTCGGAAAAACTTTGTGTTGAAAACACAAATCCGTTAATTCCTTTTGCTTCCATTACTTGCGCAGCAATAGCTGAAACCTCATTCATTCTGTCAATCATGTGCTCATCGGGATTTTTTACTCCTTTTTCCGGACTCCATTCTCCCTCTAAAGCTTCCCACGTTATTTTAAAAACATCAAAGTTTCTTTCGGAAAAGCAACTGTTAGTAAGTTGCTCGATTTCTTTGAATGAAGGAATCCATGGATTCAATTTTAAAGTACTCACATCATCATTTTCAAATTCCGGTACCAACGCAATAGTCCTCATATTTTCATAGAGAAGACAATTTACAATTGCCTCCCTCACAATACGTTCCTTCATTGGAGCAATTATAACATACACAATATCCATTTTGCCCATTGGGGCAAATACAGTCCGTAAATGACCACTATATGCCAGGAGCTCGGTAAATGATTGCCTTTCGGTTTTTTTTCCTTTTTTAAGTTCAATAATAGCTATGCCATTTCCACCGCCCATAATCCCCAAAAAATCGGCTCTTATTGTAGATTTTCCCTTTTTCCTTAGCGGAACCTCACAACCAAAAAATTCCAAATATTCAAGCGAGTTGTAAAGAATCCTGGTTTTTTCTACTACCAGATTAAACATTGCCTCGGCTGGGGTTAAGTGCGTAGGATTATCGGATTTTTCATTCGTTGGGAAACGGGCATTAACCAGCAAGCTTTTCCAATCATTCTTATGATCCCAAATGTATTTTTGGATGTCTTTTTCGGTCATTTGCTTTGTTTAGATAATTGAAATTTCAAAGTGCAGCCTTTTTAAATTGTTGCATACAATCATTACGCTATTAAGCGCCGAACCCATTTTCCTTTAATACTTTAAGATATTTATCAATATTGTTTAGTGATTCTTTCTGTCTTGTTTTGAACTCTGAGAGTGTATTTGCAATGAATTCAACTGATTGAATGATTTCATTGTACAAATGTCTACAATTTTTTAAGTCCACAACGACCTCTTTCATAAGTAACTCATCTTTGTATGCAGGGTATTTAGAAATGAATGGTTCTATAAAATGCTCTTGCCGTAATTCAATTGTTTCTTTTCCTAAAACTTGCGAATAATAATTATCCGTCAGTTTCTTTATAAATTTGTCAAAACCTGTATTTTTTAGCCCACCTTGATATCTTGGAATATGAATTTCGGTTGACGTTTTATCCAAAATAGTTTCAGATAGTTCTCGATATTCTTTTTCGAGCATTTCAATTTGTGCAGCATTCTTTTGATGATAATCTTTAATTTGATATGAAATCTGGTGAAGGAAATCAATACTCCTTAAACACTTTAGGATGGGTGTGTCCTCTCTACCTCTTGCAAGCAAAACTGAATTTGCATGATAAATCTCACTTTGATCTGTTCGCTCTGATACTCTTTTTAAGCTTTCATTAACCACGATGTTGAAGTAGTGAAAATCAAACGGCTTTTCTGCCAATAGTTTGATGTACTTTTCCTGTTCATCAATTTGAAGCCTTGTAGATTGAACTATTACAGAAAGGAGCGCAGAAAAATATTTTAATTTTTCCCAATGTAATTGTTGGCATTTTCTTTCCTCAGATTTTCGTACATGTTTATTTCTAAGTACATAGATTGCTAATGCTCCAAGGAAACCAATAAAAGCACTTAAAAATGGTACAATGACCTTTGCCGTCAGATCGGTAAATAAAAAATATTTTAAAATTCCAATCAAATTCATAATTTCCTAATTTTTTAGTTCAATTAATCTGTTGGATTCCGTAGAATCCTAATTCATAACAAAAATACATATGAATAATCTTTTGAAGCATTCGAATAAGGAATTGGAAATACTTTTTAGCCAAAACCTGTATTACCTTCACGATAGGAAAGGCTTGAATCTCTTGCCTGTATTATTCTGTATTTTGTGGTGAACGATGCAATAAGTGTCATATCTTATATTTTATGTGTTGATACATTTCCATTCAAAATACTTTTAAGCCCAAAAATCTGTTTCTCAGTATTCAAAAAACTATACCACGAGATCATGCTTTCAAAGCAACTTTTAATGTAAATCGTTGCGCAAACGTACCAAAAAAAAAGGAGGTACGGATTTCTTAGATAATCCGCTCCTACTATCCCCCAAACTGATGCTATTTCACGGATAAGAGGCATTTGCAATGCCGCTTTGAACACCATTGAATTTGCAATTCAACAAAACTAAAATTGGTAACTTCCAATTAATTTCATCTGTTTTCCAACCCGGCATCGGTGGCATTTTTGAGCGGGTCATAAATTGGCGGATCGAACAGTTTAGGCTATAAAAACACATATTCAACCCTTTCAGGGCTGTCAACATCCCTTACCATCACTACCACCGGTTACACCGGCGGTTATTCAAATTACAGTCCTTCGGACTTTTTCAACCACCACAAACTATGACCATTTGCAAACCCATTCACCAGCATTCCCATTTTAATTTCGGTGCGCTGCACCTCCAAATTCCGGTCTGTCCGCTTTTTCTACCATAATTTCGCCACGCTGTGGCTTGTCTTGCTTTTTCATTATGAAACGCATTACAGGTGCATCGCACCGGCATTATGGTAGAAAACCAGATGCAAGATAATTTCAAAGGTGCAGCGCACCGACATTATGGAGGTAAAGCATCAAAAAATTAGCTTCATTCAATTACTATAAAACCTGACAGTGTCCGCAGGTCCTGTCAGCGTTTAAATGTCGCAGAAAGAGATAAAAAAATTGGTTTTATCCAATCAGGGAAAACCTGACAGCGTCCGCAGGTCCTGTCAGCGTTTAAAAGTTTAAACTGTGAAATGCCATGCTGTGGCTTGCCTTGTGGATTAATAAAACATCGAACAAAAGGTGCAGCGCACCGTAATGTTTGGTGTGCCGGGCATGCTGTTAATCTAAGAGGTGCGGGGGCGACTCCAAGTCCTAAAAGAGCCGTAATGACCGGAATCTTATAGCCGAAAGCAAGGGTGTCCAGGGTGACCTGGAATCTGAAGGCAGCCGTAGGCAAAAGATTGATGAGACGAACAGAAATCGGATACAAGGCTTGTCTTTCCGGGTAACTGAGCCATGAATCAGGAAGCCCAAAAGTCATTCGGAGGAAAGAGAAGTAAATCCGGCTTGTCAATCGGAAAGAGTAACAGCTTACCCCGGGAGGTCTTTGCGCAACTCCCGAACAGGGATAGCCGAGCGGGTAACCGGGAAGCGAAAACGCAAAGAAGTCAGCAGAGGGCATAGTAGGTGCGGACACGAGCCAACATAGATAGTTGGAGGCCTCACAAAACATCGAAGGCCTGAATTTATTAACAGCTTTATGTTCAAGATTGGAGCGTAAAGATGCTCAAACAGCAAAAAAAGAAGGGCAAACCTGCCGAAGATGGAAGCTGGCGGAACTGGCAACATCATCGAAACAGGAGCTGTAGTATCTTCGCTACCAGAGCAAGAAAGTTTGTTAATAGAAACCGCCGTGGTACGGAGCACGTATGCCCGGTGGTGTGGGGGGACAGCGGCGCAAGCCGCTTCCTACCCGATTAGCAAATAAGCCAGCACTCCTCTTAAAAGCTGCATCGCAGCGAAACATTATTATCACCAGTAAAATCCAATTCCCAACAATCCAATTTCATATTCCGGTGCGCTGCACCTTAAAAAACGACTACTATGATTTTGTGCTATCAATATTTCGCCACGCTGTGGCTTGCTTTGCGGTTTTATGATACAACAAATTACAGGTGCAGCGCACCGTAATATTGATAGAGAAGTCTAAGCAAGTTGATTTCAAAGGTGCAGCGCACCGTAATATTGGCTGCACCAAAACCACCACACCACCAGATTGCCATTACTATGATTATTTCTCCCGCCACCAGATGACCTTATAAAAATTTCCATTGTTTTCGAGGGAAGGCTTATCGAAAGGGCCTCTTAAAGCGATACAGAAGCCAACGTTGGCCAGTGTGGTGGCGCGGCTTGTATCGCGTGGCTATGCCGACCCGTAGAAAACAGGAAATTTTTATGAAGTCTTGACTTTTTCTTTGTTACTTTCTTTTGTGTCAAGACAAAAGAAAGTAAATCAAATATTAAAAGACACCATTTTTCCCTTCTTCCCTTCCTCCCCAAAATTGCACAATTGCCATCAAAAAATAGTGCCAATTTCTCACCAAAACCACCAATAAACCACCTTAAAATCTTGAGCGAATGAACAGCGAATCTTGAGTATAGGATGAGTATAGGATGAGCGAAAGATAAATGAAAAAAAACAGCCTCTTTTTTGTCCATTTTCCGGTCAAAAAACACAACAGCAAGCATCAATTTTATTACACCCATTCACGACCAAAAAATTGCACATTTTAAAGCTTGTAATTTCATTTTACACTGGTGACCGACTAAATTGTTTATCCCCTACGGGGAATTTTTAAGACTATCACATCTCATTATTCTACAATACTTTATCCGCTACGCGGAATTCGCCGTAGGCGATAAAGTATTGTAGAAAAATGTAAACCCCCGATTTAAGAATACCTCTTAGAGGTTAAAGAAATCAAGGGTTTCAGGAGGATTGAATATTTTTCCCCGGTTAGTAGAATTTATTTTACTTAATATTTTTAAACCATTTCTTCCAATATCCCCATCCTTCCATTCTTCCTCCTTAGTGCCTTCTCAGTGCCCTCTGTGTCTTAGTGATTATTTTCTTCAATCTTCCAATCTTCCACCCTTCCATTTTTCCAAATTTTATGTCTCTGTTTTCATCAAATTCTGCTTAGACTTAGCTTAGAGCTACCTTAGACGAACCTTAAACCTATGTTGTCCCAAATTCATTTGAAAAATGAAGCAAATTTTAATGTTAAACGTAGCTTCAATTACAATCAACCAAAATTCGATATTCCAATCTTCCACTATTCCATTTTTCCATTATTCCAACAATCCATTTTTCCATTCTTCCAATTGCCGCCCCGATAGCTATCGGGGATCGAATTATCAAATTGTCGAATTATTCCACCCTTCCATTTTTCCAAATTTTATGTCTCTGTTTTCATCAAATTCTGCTTAGACTTAGCTTAGAGCTACCTTAGACGAACCTTAGACCTATGTTATCCCAAATTCATCCGAAAAATGAAGCAAATTTTAATGTTAAACGACGCTTCAATTTCAATCAATCAAAATTCGATATTCCAATCTTCCTCTATTCCATTTTTCCATTTTTCCATTATTCCAACAATCCAATTTTCCATTCTTTTAATTGCCGCCCCGATAGCTATCGGGGGCCGAATTATCAAATTGTCGAATTATTCCACCATTCCACCATTCCAATCTTCCAATTGCCGAATTGTCCAATTATCAAATTGTCACATTCCTCCATTCTTCCATCATTCCATCATTCCATTCTTCCATTGCCGAATTGTCCAATTATCAAATTGTCACATTCCTCCATTCTTCCATCATTCCATTCTTCCAATTGTCGAATTGTCGAATTACCAAATTGTCGAATTCTTCCACCCTTCCCCCCTTCCATTCTCCCAAATGGAGCAAGAATAGCCGCTTTTTGTAACCCGCCGTACAAGATCGGGAACAGGGCGGACAGGTTTTCGGTTTCATGATATTAGATTTGCAATGTCGTAAAACTGACTAAAATGGATATTGCAAAACGATTTATCGAAAACCCGCTGCTCCGGCCTGCCGATCTGAAACCTGGCATCGAAGGAATGGAAATTGTTTGCCTGCTCAATCCGGGCGTTTTTGAGTTTAACAATAAAACCTGGCTTCTGCTGAGGGTTGCCGAGCGACCTAAACAAATCGAAGGCAAAATCAGCTTCCCCGTTTATAATAATAAAGGTGTAATCGAAATCCTCAGTTTCGATAAAAACGATCCCGACCTTGACGCGTCCGACCCACGGGTGATCAATTACAAAAAGAAGGATTATCTGACTACGCTCTCTTACCTGCGGCTCGTTTGCAGCGACGATGGCGTTTATTTTTATGAACCCGAAGGTTATCCGCCCATTTTTGGAAAAGGTGAACTCGAAACTTTTGGTATCGAAGATTGCCGCGTTGCCACCATGGAAGATGGTTTCAGCCTGACGTTTACTGAAGTTTCGGAGTTTGGCGTTGGCGTTGGCCTCATCAGAACCAGCGACTGGAAGAATTTTGAGCGGGAAGGAATGATTTTCCCACCTCATAATAAAGATTGTGCCTTATTTGAAGAAAAGATAGACGGGAAATATTTTGCCTTGCACCGTCCCAGTAGTCCCGAACTTGGCGGAAACTACATCTGGCTTGCCGAATCGCCCGACCTCATTCACTGGGGAAGGCATAAATGTATCGCGACGATTCGTCCCGGGAAATGGGATTCGGCACGCGTTGGTGCCGGTGGTGCTCCCATCCGTACCGAAAAAGGCTGGCTCGAAATTTACCACGGAGCCAACAGCGAACACCGTTATTGCCTCGGAGCATTGTTGCTCGACATCAACGACCCTTCAAAAGTACTTGCCAGAAGCACCGAACCTATCATGGAGCCGGTTAAAACCTACGAACAAACCGGTTTTTTTGGAAATGTGGTTTTTACAAACGGCCATTATGTTAAAGGTGACACCATTTTTATGTATTACGGCGCCAGCGATGAAGTAATTTGTGGCGCCCAACTCTCGATTTCAGAAATACTTTCAACACTCATTTAATAAGGGTTACTCCGCATGATAGCTAAACTTACTACCGAGTTCCGGTTTTTCCTTTCGATGCCCCACAATATGCGGGTGCTTTTGATTACCAACATGCTGTACGCTTTGGTATTGCCGGTAGTTGAGATTTTTATGGCTGCCTACATCATGCGCTATTTTGCCGACACCAGCTATGTCGCCATTTTTCAGGTGGCCATGTACACCGGCATCATCATCACTTCACTTACAAATGGTTTTTTATTGAAGAATTTCAAAGTAGCCCATCTTTATAGTTTTGGAATTTTGCTGAGTGGTTTATCAATGGTCGGGATGATGTTTGTAAAAGGCATTGCCCTTCCGGGATTAATTGTTTCGGGGACGCTTATCGGCGCAGCATCTGGTTTTTTCTGGACAAACCGCTACCTGATGGCGCTGAATACCACCTCCGATGAAAACCGCAACTACTTTTTCGGGCTTGAATCGTTTTTCTTTACCATTTCAAATATCGGAATACCGCTCGCCATCGGCGCCTTGTTGGTTTCGGTTGACGGGATGAATTTCCTGGGGATAGATTTTGATATTTACATGGGTTACCGCGTTGTAACACTCATTGTTTTTGCAATTACCATCCTGGCTTGTTTTTCGCTGGCCCGCGGTAAGTTTGAAAACCCAATCCAGAAAGACTTTTTGTACTTCCGCTTCGACAGGTTGTGGAATAAACAGATTTTACTTGCCGCGCTTAAAGGTCTGGTTCAGGGTTTTTTGGTTACTGCCCCGGCCATGCTTATCATGAAATATGTTGGTCAGGAAGGGTCATTGGGACTCATTCAGGGAATCAGCGGTGGATTGACCGCAATTCTGATTTATCTTCTGGGTCGTTTTGCCAAACCAAAGCACCGGATACTCATTTTTGGATTTGGAATTACACTCTTTTTGATAGGAACCATTTACAACGGCATCGAGCTTTCGATGATTGGTGTGATGGTGTTTGTGCTGTGCAAAGTTTTCTTTCAGCCATTGCACGACCTGGCCTATTATCCCATCATGATGAAAGTTATCGACGTGGTATCGCAACGCGAAAACCGCAACAAATACGCATACATTCTTAACCACGAATTTGGTTTGTATGCCGGCAGGGTAATTGGTCTGGGGTTGTTTATTTTTCTGGCTTTTTATGTTTCCGAAACTTTTGCGCTCCGATATTCGCTCATCATTGTAGCAGTGCTGCAAATGCTCTCTATCCCGCTTGCTAAAAATATCATGAAACAATCTTATCAGGAAGAAAAATGAAAAAAACAGGTTTCTTGGTTTTGATATTTGTGGCAATGCTGGCCATGTTTTCATGCGAAAACAATTCAGGCACACCGGTTGAGCAAACTGCCATCGCCCGCATCGGGCAGATGCCTGATATGCCAGCGCCCTATAAAATTATTGATTGGAAAACGAAAGCGCTCCAGTTCGACAGCCTTGTCTTCAATTTTAACAGCACGGCAACCTATGGCCCGCTCATCTGGCTCGACAGCGCCCGCCGTAATTTCGACCAGGTAACTTTTGGCCTTTACACCGTAATAGGTGATGTGCGCCAGGGACCAAAAATCAATAACGGCGAATTTCACGAAGCGCTTACTTCGCTCAATTCGCTGGTGAGCGCTGGTTTGCTGGGTGTTGATAAGACTAACCAGCACGGCTACAATTTTGTAAAGATGGCACAGAATTATTTCAACAGCGATACAAAGTGGAACATCGTGATGAATAACACAAACCCGGCAGTAGCAATGGCTGGTGGCGGCTATGGTCGCGATTGGTGGTACGATGTTTACCCGAATGTTCTTTATTACGGTGTTGCTGCGCTTTATCCCGATGTCGAAAACACAGAACTCATCCAGCGCACGGTCGCTGACCAGTTTTATAAAGCTGATTCGGTACTCGCTGGAAACTACGATTACTCATATTTTGATTATGCCCAAATGAAGGGTGTATGCAACAATGTTCCCTTGCAGCAGGATGTTGCCGGTGGACAGGCTTGGGTTTTGCTTTCGGCCTACGATAAATTTGGAGATGCCCGCTACCTCAAAGGCGCAAAAAGCGCCACCGAAGCTTTGCTCAGTCAGACCGAAAGCCGGTTTTACGAAATACTTCTGCCTTTTGGCGCCTACACCGCTGCCCGTTTGAACGCTGAGGAGGGAACCAATTATGATGTTACAAAACTTTTAAACTGGACCTTCGATGGCTGTCAGGCAAAAGAAGGACGTTACGGCTGGGGTGTGATTGCCGAGAAATGGGGCGACTACGATGTTTCCGGCCTTCAGGGAAGTATTACCGATGGGGGAGGGTATGCCTTTTTTATGAACTCTGTGGCGATGGCCTGGCCATTGGTTCCGATGGTAAAATATGAACCCCAATACGCCGAAGCAATCGGAAAATACATGCTCAACGCAGTAAATGCCTCACGCCTTTTCTATCCCGATCAGGTTGACAGCACGCACCAGTGGTTGCCCGAAATGAAAAATCTTACAAACGGAATTATCGGCTACGAAGGTGTCCGGAAGATGGATGACTACAACAAACCTTCACTTAAAGGAATTTCGCCTGTTTCGATTGGCGACGGACCAAAATGGGTTGCCGGCCAACCTGCCGAATCCATGTTTAGCCTTTACAGCACTTCGATTGCTGGCGTTTTTGGTGCCATCGTCCATACAACCGACGTGGAAGGAATCCTGGCGCTCGACTGCAATGCCACCGATTTTTATGCCAACAACACCTACCCTGTTTTCCTGTATTACAACCCTTTCGGGGAAATGAAAACAGTAACGTATTTATCAGAAAAGGAAATTGACCTTTTTGATATTATTTCCAAAAAGTATTTAGCGAAAGCTCAAAGCGGAAAAATAGCACTCAAGATACCTGCTGGCGAGGCTTGTGTTTTGGTTGAGTTGCCTTCGGGCACAAAGTTGACCAAAGAAGCCAATAAATTGAAAGCCAACGGAACCATAATTTCATTCCGATAATATGTCCCGGTTGATTTGACAAAAATTTAAATTTTGCAAGGATGAAACAAATTTTACTTATTTTAGTGTTCTTAACCACAGCAGGTTTTTTGTTCGCTCAAAAAGCCATCGAAGGAACCGTAACTGACGCAAAAACCGGTGAAACGCTGATTGGCGTTACAGTGAGCATCAAAGGCACCACTACGGGGACAACCACCGACATCAATGGAAAATACCGCCTGGTTTCGGATAAGTTAACCGCGTCATCGGTTGTTTTATATTCATACATCGGTTACACTTCCATCGAAATAACTCCGGGAAGCCGCACGGTGATTGATGTTAAACTTTCGGCCGAACAATATGTGCTCGACGAACTTGTGGTGGTTGGCTATGGAACCACCAAAAAGAGCAATGTTCTTGGCGCCGTTTCCAAAGTTAACAACGCCGAATTGACCAAAATGCCCGTGGCCGGGATTGACCAGGCCATCCAGGGACGTGTTGCCGGTGTGCAGGTTACGCAAAATACAGGCGCACCCGGTGAAGGAGTTTCGGTGCGTATCCGTGGCGCCGGTTCCATCAATTCGAGCAATAACCCGCTTTACATCGTTGACGGGATACCCGCGGCAGATGCCCTCAACATTCTCTCACCAAGTGATATCGAAAATATCACCGTATTAAAAGATGCTTCTGCGGCGGCAATTTATGGTTCACGTGCCAATAATGGTGTGGTTCTTATCACCACCAAAAAAGGGGTAAAAGGAAAAACAAAAATCACCTACAGGGGGCAAACGGGCATCCAGCAAGCCACAAGATTAACCAAAATGGTGAATACCGGCGATTATATCACCATTTACAACGAAGCAGCAGCCAACGATAATGCCGTTCAGCCTACTTTGCCACGTGCGCTTATTACCGCCGAAGATGCAGCACGTTTTGACGATGTAAATTATGTAAATGAATTGTTGCAAACGGCGCCGGTAAATTCGCATGAACTCTCTGTTTCAGGCGGAAACGAAACGACCAATTTTATGATTTCTTCCTCTTTTTTCGACCAGAAAGGAATTATTCAAAATACCGGCTATACCCGCGGAACTGTGCGGCTTGACGTGAATACTGAAGCCAATAAATGGCTTACCATCGGGCTGAGCATGTTGGCAGGAGTCTCGGACAACGATTTGATTGGTAGCTCGGGTGACGGTTACGGCGGGAATGGAGGAAGCGTGGTGCGGTATGCCTTTTTCAGGAATCCGGCAATACCGGTAAAATTCGATGATGGCACTTATGTTGACCGCCCATCGGAATATTTTGGCAACCCGGTTTTTGATTCATTTCTCGGCGATGGTTATAATCCCATCGGAATGGCCGATTATAACGAAAACAACCGCAACGACAAAAGCTATCTCGGTAAAGCCTATCTCACAGCAAAAATCACCGAAAAATTAAAATTTACCACCAATGTTGGCTTGGATAACCGAAATACCGATACCCGCCGTTTCAACCGCTCCTGGGGAACTTCAAACCGGGTTAATGGCGTAAACAGCCTCAACGTAAGCAGCGAAAGTGCCACAAACTGGACAATAAATAACCTACTGAACTACGAAACCAATTTTGGAGCATCGCATAATTTGTCGGCTATGGCAGGTTTTGAAGCCATCAAAAATAGTGGAAAAGCGCTATATTCCAGCGATATGGATTTCCCCATCCAGCAGGAAGAATTGATTTTTATTGGAAACGGCCTCGGCACAAAGATTACCAGCCAAAGCGAGTACGCCTCTACCCTGGCCTCATTTTTTGGAAGGATAAATTACGATTACAAAGGAAAATACTACCTCTCGGGAACGCTTCGCCGTGATGGTTCATCAAGGTTTACAGGAGATAACAAGTGGGGAACATTTTATTCGCTTTCGGCTGGTTGGGCGCTGAAAAAGGAAAACTTCCTGAAGGATGTTTCCTGGCTCGAAAATCTTAAACTTCGTGCCGGCTACGGTGCCATCGGAAACCAGGAAATCGGACTTTACGCATACAGCGACAGGATTTCGCCATATTATGATTATCCTTTTGGAAATGTTGCCAACAGCGGTTACGCACAATCTGCCCTCGGCAACGACAACCTGAAATGGGAAACCAGCTTCCAGTATAATGCCGGTATTGATGCCGAAATCTGGAAAGGTGCACTTTCATTTTCGCTCGATTATTTCTACAAAGTCACCGAAAATATGCTCGTGAAAGCGCCCAATCCGCCATCGGTCGGCTATGCCGAATCAGCCTGGATTAACAGCGGATCGGTGCTCAATACAGGCATTGAACTTGAAGCGCTTTATCGCCAGACCAAACAAAAATGGGGCTATTCGGTTGGTGGGAATCTTACCATTTTACACAATGAAGTTTTAAAATTAGATGCCCCGCTTTTTGGCGGAAGGGTTGACACAGGAATTTATGCTACCAAAACCGACGTAGGACAGCCCATCGGCGCATTTTACCTGCTCGAAATGGAAGGCATTTTCCAAAACCAGACCGACATCCTGCTTTCGGCTTTTCAAGGCGACAACATTAAACCCGGTGATGTAAAATTCAAAGATCAGAACGGCGACGGATACATCGACAATAACGACCGTAAATATCTCGGAAGCGCCATCCCGAAAATCATCGCTGGCATCAACCTGGCGGCCAATTATCATAACTTTGATGTGAGCGTGTTTTTCCAGGGCGCTTATGGCAATAAAATTTATGTACAGATAAACCAGGATATCGAAGGATATTACCGCGGATTTACCGTAACACAGCGCTATTTTGATGAACGCTGGACCGGCGAAGGAACTTCAAACACCCAACCCAGAGCATCGTGGGTTGCAAAGTCGAACAACGCCCGGCCTTCATCCCGTTTTCTGGAAGATGGCTCCTACATCCGGTTGAAAAACCTTCAGTTAGGATACACCATTCCTGAAAGCGTACTGGCAGTAACCGGTTTGAACAATGCGAGAATTTACGTTTCGGGTACAAACCTGCTCACATTTACCAAATATCCGGGACTTGACCCCGAAATGACCGTAAGCGATAACTCCACAGGTGAGGGCGACCGTGCCAGTGGAATTGATTGGGGAACCTATCCTTCGGCTATGACAATAATGTTTGGAATTGATATTACTTTTTAATCAGTTGCAGCTATGAAAAAGAAAATTAATTGTGTTTTTTGCCGCAACAGGCAAATTGAACAGAAAATCCGGAAAAATAATCTTCTGAGAACATTCAGAGTGGTGTTTGTTATCACGATGATTTCGTTGAGTTCCTGCACCGATTTCCTGACCGAGGACCTCAAAGGGACATTTTCGACGGATACTTTTTATCAAACCGAAAAACAAGCTATTCAGGCTATTAACGGCGTTTACAGCGGCATCGCCTTTGTTAATTCCGACAATATGATCTGGGTATTTGGCGATATTGCCTGCGATGATGCTGTAAAAGGCGGAAACCCCGGAGACCAGTCGGAAATTACCTACATTGACGAATTTGATGCTGATGCCAACAACGGAATTATTGGAAATTACTGGACTTTTGCTTATGCCGCAATTGCCAGGGCCAATAATGTTATTGCAAATGTTCCCGGTGTTCCGATGGATGAGGTTAAGAAGAATCAGATTATCGGAGAGGCGAAATTTTTAAGAGCTTACTGCTATTTTAATCTGGTGAACATTTACGGGAAAGTTCCGTTGAAGCTTTTCCCTCAACTTACACCCGAAACAATCCATGTGCCGTTGAGCGAGGTGACTGCCATTTATCAGCAGATCGGACAGGATTTAACCGATGCCGCCGCTGTTTTGCCAGTTTCGTACAGTTCGGCCGATTTAGGCCGTGTTACCCGTGGCGCAGCTTTATCCATGCTTGGAAAAGCAAATCTTTATCAGGGTAACTGGACCATTGCAATCGGATATTTCCAGCAGGTTGAAGCTTTGGGCGTTTACAGTCTTTTGCCGGATTATTCGTCTAATTTCAAAATTGCCAGCGAAAACAGTAGTGAATCTATTTTCGAAATACAGCATCTTACCGGCCAGAATCCAGGCGAAGGAAGTGGTATGAACCAATGGTTTGCGCCTTACACCGACGGCGGCTACTATTTTAATGCACCCACACAAGGTCTGGTTGATGCTTTCGAAAGGAGCACCTCCGGCGACGTTGATCCGCGTCTCGATGCAACCGTTGGTCGTGATGGCCAACTGTGGCTGAACGGGGAAATTTTCAGCGAATCATGGTCGCCCACCGGATTTCTTACAAAAAAGCACCAGCAACCACTTTCCGAAGTTTCGTCAACGCTCAAAGGCGATGGTGACCTCAACTACATTTACCAGCGATTCCGCAACAATCAAATTTTACTTTACGAATAACCGAAGTGCTGCAAACTATTCATAGCTATTGCTATCCGCGAGATTGCAGTTTGTAAAATCATTATTAGTAAAAAGT
>CAJATL010000012.1 GCA_903944895.1 uncultured Bacteroidota bacterium | reverse complement strand
GACTCTTAGAAAATGGTATTACCTGATGACGCTCGGGCGTCAGATTGACGATAAAGCACCCAATTACCTCAGGCAGGCGCTGGGATGGTCGTATCATGCACCTTTTGCAGGTCATGACGGCATACAACTCGCCATCGGACAGGTTTTCAGGAGAAATCAGGATCATCTGTTCCCCTATTACCGCGATATGCTCACGGCCATTTCAGCAGGGCTGACACCTGAAGAAATCATTTTAAACGGATTATCAAAAGCTACCGACGTTGCCGGTGGAGGCAGGCACATGTCGAACCATTTCGCAAAACCCGAATGGAATATTCACAATGTTTCGTCGGCCACCGGAAACCACACCTTACACGCCGTGGGTGTTGCCCGGGCCATCAAATATTATGGTACCGATGCTGTGGCCATCAGCTCGCAGGGCGAATCGTCGACTTCGGAGGGTTATGTTTATGAGGCCATCAATGGTGCTTCTACCGAAAAGCTGCCGGTAATTTTTGTTTTCCAGGATAATGGCTACGGAATTTCGGTTCCCAAAGAACATCAGACAGCCAACCCGCGCGCCGCCGACAATTTTACTGGGTTCCGCAACCTGGAGGTTATTTACTGTAACGGAAAAGATCCATTTAACTCGCTTAACGCGATGTTGAAGGCAAAGCAAATTATAAAGGAACAAGGGATTCCGGTAATCGTTCATGCCAACTGTATCCGGATTGGCGCACACTCCAACTCCGACAAGCACGAATTGTACCGCGATGAAGCCGAATTATCGGATGTCCGGTTACTTGATCCGCTGAAAAAATTTCAGGCCAGATTATTATATTCCGAAATATTTACCCAGCAGGAATTGGATGAAATTGATGCCCAGGCTAAAAAAGAAATTTCAGCAGCTCACAAAAAAGTACTGCAGGCTCCCGATCCTGATCCAAAATCAATTTTCGACTTTGTGATCCCAAAACCTTTTGTTTCGACAAAATATCCGGATGGTCTTCATAGTGGTGAAGGAAAACGCATCAAACTAATCGAAGCCCTCAACTCGACCTTAAAAGCCGAGTTCCGTCATAACCCCGACACTTTTATCTGGGGACAGGACATGGCCAACAAAGAAAAAGGCGGAATTTTTAATGTATCGAAAGGCTTGCAACAGGAATTTGGGATCAAACGTGTTTTTAATGGCCCGATTGCCGAAGACTACATACTTGGAACCGCCAACGGCATGAGCCGTTTCGACAAAAAAATCCGTATCGTGGTCGAAGGTGCCGAGTTTGCCGACTATTTCTGGCCTGCCATGGAACAATTCATCGAAATAACCCATGATTACTGGCGCAGCAACGGGAAATTCTCTCCAAATGTTACCATCAGGCTTGCTTCGGGCGGCTATATTGGCGGTGGACTTTATCACTCGCAAACCATCGAAGGCGCTTTAACCACTTTCCCGGGAATACGGGTTGTTTATCCTTCTTTTGCTGATGACGCCGCCGGTTTGCTGCGCACCAGTATGCGGTCAGAAGGGCCGACTTTGTTTCTCGAACCTAAGGCTTTGTACAACGATCCGGCAGCCGAAACCGAAGTACCGGAAGATTTTGAAGTACCTTTCGGAATCGCACGTATTCGCCGCAAGGGCAGCGATCTGACCATGATAACCTGGGGAAACACCACACATATGTGCCTCGAAGCTGCCGACAGGCTCGAAAAAGAAGAAGGCAAATCGGTTGAAGTTATTGATTTAAGGTCGCTGATACCTTTGGACAAGGAAACCATTCTTGAATCGATAAAAAAGACAAGCCGTGCTTTGGTTGTTCATGAAGACAAAGTCTTTGGTGGATTTGGCGGTGAAATTGCGGCCTTAATTACCGAAGAAGCCTTTGAATACCTTGATGCACCGGTTAAACGGGTTGGTTCAACATTTACTCCGGTTGGTTTCAACCGCATCCTCGAAAAAGCCATTCTTCCCAACACCGAAAAAATTTACCTGGCAGCAAAGAAAGTTCTGGATTTTTAGATTTTTGGAAACCACATCATACATGAGTTAAAAAAGGGCTAAAGCCCTTGATACACAAACATCTTCACTCCCATCCATCCCCGGCCTGAAGGCCGGGGCAATTGATTCTTCTAACCTAACCTGGATAAACCAGAAAAAACAAAAAACAAAAAACAAAACTCAAACTTTCCCGAAATTATTTTGTTTTTGTCCCGATAGCTATCGGGATGACTTTTGTGATTTCTGCCAAAAAAAAACATCAATTTCAAAAATAAGATACTACTGGATGGTGTTTGAGTTTTTGTTGATTGTCACATTCTTCCAATGTCGAATTATCAAATTGTCGAATTGATTCATTCTTCCATTCTTCTCCCGCCGAAGCGGGATTTCGGCTAACGCCTCAACATTCCATCCTTCCATTCTTCCATCTTTCCATCTTTCCATTCTTCCATCCTTCCATCCTTCCATCCTTCCATCTTTCCATTCTTTCATCTTTCCATTTTTCCATTTTTCCATTTTTCCAATCAAATAATGCCATAACCATCCAAACCTTTGTAGCTTTGTGGGCAATATCAGAAATGAATAATTACCATGAAACTTAAACCTGAATTTTTACCTTCAAGTTGGACCGATCTGCAGGAATTGCTGTTTTACGATGCTTTTAACAGTACCATCGGCAGGATTCGTTCGCCATACATTTACCGCGGCTTATCCATCTTTGATTATGAACTAAAAACCTCGCTGATCAGGCTGCATGGCTCACACAAAGACCTGGAATTTCATCTGTTGCGGAATTTTAAGAAATATTCGCACCAGCCCGACATTTTAAACAATTCCGATTGGGACTGGCTGGCGCTGGCTCAGCATCATGGTTTGCCAACGCGATTGCTCGACTGGACCTACTCGCCTTATGTTGCGCTCCATTTTGCCACTGCTGAGCTTGATTTGTTTCATCACGACGGCATTATCTGGGCGCTCAATTATGAAGCCTTAAAAAATTATCTTCCCACAAATTTAAAACGTGAGCTAACCAAAGTTGGGTCCAACAGTTTTACGACCGAAATGCTTAACACGGTCTACAAGGATATCCAGGAACTGTCGCAGGAAGAAACCGAATTCGTGGTGGCTTTCGAATCGCCCTCGCTGGATGCCAGGATTGTAAACCAGTTTGCCATTTTTACCTTTATGTCACACGCCACTTCGATGCTCGACGACTGGCTTGTTGACAAACCTGAACTGTATTTCAGGATCAGGATTCCTGCAGCAATGAAATGGGAAATCCGTGATAAACTCGACCAGGTAAACATCAACGAGCGGGTGCTTTTTCCCGGTCTCGATGGTTTGAGCAAGTGGCTGAAGCGGCATTATTCGCCGAAAGAATAGAGCCGAAGACGGGGAAAGATGGAAGAATGAGACAATTTGAAAATTCGACAATTCGACAAAGGAAGAATGGATTGGTGGAATATTGGAAAAATGGAAGAAGAAAGCTCATGTTGGTTCAGTTACATAAATTCGTGGAAATCAGGCAGGTTTATTCCATCCTTTTTCTTAAAGCATTTATTTTTCCGTAAATACCTACAAAATAGCGGTTTCGGTCTTTGGCCGAGGTTGAACTTATCAGCGTCGATTCATGCATCAAAACCCTTAACGATTTCTCGATTTGCTGGCAAAAATGCGGATTGGTTGTTATCAGCAGGTTAATCACATTATAGGTGAGATAGGCTGTGGAATTGCCGTCTGTTTTCACAAAAATGGTGTTGTCGCCAAGCAGCACTTCATTAAAATATAACTTAAAAGAGCCTTCGATTCCTTCGGGTGTTGTTCCGGGTGTAAACCTGAACCCAAGCTCGGCCTCGCGCTGCAAGTGATGAATCATAGCTTCGAGAGAATCGCAGAGCCTGAAAGCAATGTCTTTCTTAGAAAAGAATCCTGACACATAACAAAATTCGATTTGCCTGATGATGCTGTTAAAAGTTTCTTCATTCCAAAGCTCACAGGTTGGGATTTTGCTATAAATAACAGCAATTTGCTTTCCCATCTCGAGCAGGCTTTCATCCAGTTCGAGTGTAATCAGGCTATCGTTAAACTCCGCTGACGAGATAAGTGCTTTGTGCCAGAAAAGTACTTTAAAAGTAAAAATATCTGAAAACCGAAAATAATGAAATATCGGGATGTCTTTGGCTGAATAAATGAACTCTTTATCTTTGAAGGAATTGATCCGCTTCAGCTCAAAATGCGCAACATGCATCCAATCACGGAAACTTATGCCCTCTTCGCTTAAAAATGTTGACTTAAAAACGACATTATTGCTCTTTAAGTTAAACAAGGAGTCGATGGAAACCTTATAATGCAGGCTCAGTTTTTTTAATTCATCGAGCGAAAGTTCCTTTTCGCCGCGGATGCGCCTGTAAGCGCTGTCGTAGCTGATATTTAACAGTTCCGAAATGTCGTGAACCAGCGAGATATTGGCCGGAAGGCCATCTTTAATGGCATTAAAAAGAGATTCCTGAGTTGAAAGATCTGAATTCATGATACAATTATACGATTTTTTTCAGGATGAATCAAATTTTAATTGGATGATATTTAGTGCTTTTCTGAGAAAATCGTGTAATGAAATTTCTCCCATCAAAATCCCATCGCGCTTTGATTTTTTGGTCGAAATGAAAAGCATTGTCTTTATTGGTGAAACGGGATCGTGTGCTCAGCGCACCAACCCTTTTCCCTTCAAATTTATCCTGTTTGATTTTCATTTTGATCAGCCAACCTGCGGAGAAATAGCTCTTCGAAAACTATTACATTTTAAACAGCTTCTGTTTAAAGCAAACGATTTGATTAAAACCAATCATTTTAATTTGTTGCAAAAAATGCAAATTTCTCTGCTGTATTTAGAAAAAATTGCCGTAAATTGCATTTTATCAGCGGGAAATACTATTTTTTCACAAGCTGCAAAAATTCTTCAGGAGAGATAAAAAAAGGTTGTGAATTTTTGCAAAAATAAATCTATCTGTTGCGCATACCCGTTTCATCTCGCTTTCTACCTGAGATAATTTTGTTTCATAAAATTTATCAATGATGAAAACAATGACAAAAACACTGATGGTTCTTCTGATCTTCCTGCTAGCCTCAGGTTTCAGGAACGAATCGGGAAACAGCGCAATTACAAATGATCCTTCTGCAAATGATGAAAATTCAAAATTTACACTGGTCAGAAGCAACGACAACATTTCGATTTATACACGGTGGATCAGGGTGAATGAGACGACCTCAACCCGTCAGGTAAAAGCCGAATTTGTGGTTGATTGTCCCGCAAAAAGCGTGGTTACAGTCCTTTGTGATGAAAAGAAATGTATGGAATGGATGCAATCGACCAAAGCCTATTATCGTGTCAGGACGATAAATACAAATCAGTGGTACGCTTATGTTCAGTTCTCGATCCCCTGGCCGCTGGATAACCAGGATTGCATTCTAAAGTATGAAGTCTGTGAATACCCGGAGTCATCACGGACGGAGATTATCCTACAGGGTGAGCCTGATTTTGTTAAACCTGTAAAAGGTGTTGAGCGCATTTCGCACATGGAAGGCCGCTGGATTATCACTCAGATTGAAAGCAGCAAAACCCATGTCGAATATAACATGTTTTCGAACCAGAAGCCAAAATTCCCGGGCTGGTTAACTGACCCTCTGGTTCAGAAAAACCTTATCAAAACTATGGATGCACTGAGGGATTTAGCAAAAAAAACAAATAACAAATAACAAAAATCAAAAATCAATCAACGAACAACAATGACAACAAATGACAACAAATGACAACAAATGACAACAAATGACAACAAATGACAACAAATGACAACAAATAACAACGAACAACAAACAACAAACAACAAACAGAAAGAAAAATGAAATCACTTGTAAAAATATTGTCGCAAAAGCTTGTCGCCATCAAAATCAAACTGACAGGTATAGATGCTGAACCACATCAGGTTGCCATGGGTTATGCGCTGGGGATTTTTCTGGCAGCCACTCCGTTTATCGGGTTGAAAGTATTTATCGCACTGGCGCTGACTTTCATTTTTAAATGGAATAAAATTGCCGCCATTTTCGGCGTTTTTCACATTAACCTTTTCACCGGGCCTGTTTTTTACGGGTTTTCCTATATCGTTGGCAGTTCGGTGCTTGGAGCAAATGTTTCAGGGGCTATAGACCTGTCGTTCACCATGAATTCGTTGCATCAGATTTTCACAACAAATACCATTGTTTTTGTGAGTCTGCTTGCCGGCGGTTTTATCCTTGGGCTTCCCATGGCCATTGCCGCCTATTTTATCTCAAATTCATTTTTCCATCATAATACAATTTCAAAACCAAATGCCTTATGAAAACCATCGGAAATAATAAAGATTTGTTTACTTTAATAACAGGCGCCAGCGCCGGCCTTGGCAAGGAATTGGCCACCGAGTTTGCCCGTCGCCATCAAAACCTGATTTTGGTCGCTTTACCCGGCAGTAACCTCCATCATGTGTGTGATGAATTAACAAGTTTGTTCGGGATAAAAACAGTCAGCATCGAGTGTGATCTTACGAATGAAGCTGCGCTGGATGAAATGGCAGGTTATGTCAGTAAAAACTTCTCAGTAAACCAGCTTATCAATAATGCAGGTATGGGTGGCACGATGAGGTTTGAAGAGGCAAGCTGCGAATATCTTGATAAGATTATACACCTCAACATCAGGGCTACAACCATGCTCACGCGATTATTGCTGCCCGAACTTGTGAAACACGAAAAAGCGATGATCATCAATATTGCGAGCATGGCAGCTTTCGGCCCGATTCCTTACAAAACAATTTACCCGGCTTCGAAAGCTTTCATTTATTCATTTTCGAGAGGACTTGCCAGTGAGTTGCGGGGAACGGGTGTAAAGGTTGTGGTAGTAAATCCGGGACAAATTAATACAAATCCCGAGGTTACTTCCCGGATTAGCTGCCAGGGCTTTTTGGGCAGAATCGGACTGCTCACTGCCAGTGACATCGCCTGCTCTGCAATTTCGGCCGCTGAAAATGGGGCAGAAGTCGTAATTCCGGGTATACTCAATAAAATAAACAGGCGATTAATCAGATGGATTCCTGAAATGATCAGGCTTTATCTTTTGGAGAAAATATTCAGAAGGGAATTATCAATTCGCGAAATTTTCAACACCCAGGTCATGAAAGCTGCCTGAAAGGATATAAATGTTTCCAATTTTTCTAATCAAACAAATCAAAATATCATGAAAAACAATAAAATTGCAGTGATAACAGGGGCTTCCAGCGGAATTGGGAAAGCATTTGCCCAACATTTTGCCGAGACTGGCTATGATCTGATTATCACAGGAAGAAGAATTGAAAAATTATCAGCCATTGCACGGCAAATACGTGAAAAGTCAGGTGTTTCGGTAGAAATTGTCCTGGCGGAACTCTCCGTCGAAGAGGAAGTGCTCAATCTCATTAATACGATTAAAAGCCATAATAATGTTTTTGTTTTGGTAAACAATGCCGGATTTGGGTCAGGTATCGAATTTTGCCAGAATGAACTATCCAGTCATTTACAGATGGTTCATACACACGTGGTGGCTTCCATCGAACTGGTTTACGCCGTTCTCCCACAAATGATCAGCCGGAAAGAGGGTATCATTATCAATGTTTCGTCGCTTGGTGCGTACATGCCGGCACCCGGAAGTTCGATATATTCGGCTACAAAATTATTCCTGAAAAGCTTCTCTGAATCATTGTACATGGAAGTTCACAAGCATGGCATCAAGGTGCAATGCCTGTGCCCGGGTTTTACGCATACCGAATTTCATCAACATCGGGCCGATGGTCAACTTGCACAAGGGAACAAACTCCTGTGGATGGACACCGAAACCGTCCTGGAAACATCGATAAAAGCAATAAACAAGGATAAAATCATCTGCATCCCGGGTATGATTAACAAGCTATTGGTGGGAGTTTCGGCGATTTTGCCAAGGAAATTGTATTACTGGCTTATGCAGCGATCAGGAAAAAATGCAAGGAAAGCACTCCCGGCAGCCGAAAAAGGAAAAGATGCCGGTGTTCCCGGTTTTCTGAATAAAATAAATCGTTTCCTGATGAATTGCTTTCCCGAAAACATCAGGCCTGCCATTGGGCAAGGATTAACTCAGAATAATTGTTCAACCAAAACATTTTAATATTTTTCAAATCATCAAAAATCTAAATATTATGAAAACCAAGCTTTTAGACCTCATATGTTGTCCGAAATGCAAAAGTGATCTTACTATCGTAAAGCATGGGCAAAATGGATCGGAAACCGCTGCACTGGCCTGTGGGCAATGTGGCAAATCGTTCACCACCGAAAATGATATTCTTCATTTTATCACTGAGGAAGAAGTTTTGCGCTTTAATAAACGGGTTGAATTCATGCGATCAGTTTATGCACATTTTTATACACCCTTAACCAACTTCATGTTTTTGCCTTGCGGCGGGGTAAATAATGCCAGGAATGAAGTGCTGAGCCACCTCGAAATACACCCTAAATCAAAAATCCTTGAAACTGGCATTGGCACCGGCGACAATATTCTTTTCCTCAGGGAACAACTCGACGGAGGCACATTTTACGGCCTCGACAACCAGATGAGGATGTTGGAAAAGTGTGCATTCAATTGCACCAAATGGAATCTTAAAGCAGAGCTTTGCCGCGCTGATGCCGAGCAACTGCCATATAAAGATTGTACCTTCGATGTTGTTTTTCATTTGGGGGCCATCAACCTTTTCGAAAATAAAAAACAGGCCATTGATGAGATGATCCGGGTAGCAAAGCCCGGGACGAAAATTGTAATTGCGGATGAAACAGAAAAGGCGTCGAAATTATTCGCTATTTTCCAGGGAAAAACACCTCCCGTAATACCACCTATCGACCTGATTCCCGCGACGATGCTTCAGAAAAAACTCGAAATTATCTGGAAAGGCTACGGTTATCTGATCACTTTCAGGAAGCCGCAACAGCATGACTTGTTAAAACCTGAATTATAAATACCGAAATACTACAGCTAAATTGTAAACATTAAAATCCGAAAGCCATGAAAACCGCCGAACAACAGGCAATATTTGCCATAGCCATCACCGTGATTGCCTCTTACCTTTACTTCCTGGTTTTAGGCTGGATCAATCAGGTTAAAAATACCGGAGCGGCCAATCACCCGGTAAGGTTATATCTTATCAGAAAGCTCTCAGGTTTGCTGCTTCTTGGCCTGATACCGGCTTTACTTTACTTCCTTTTCTTTGATTTACTGCCTTTTAGGGAAGAAAATTCATCAGGAAATTCCTTGTCATTATGGGCATTGGTGACTGGAATTTCAGTTTTTCTTATCCTGCTCAACCAAATAAATTCAAAAAGTGCCGGTTTGCAGACCGTTTATCCGGAAATGCGAATCCGGCAATGGAATTTGGTTTCGATAGCTATTGCCGGTGGAGGCTGGGTTTTGTACCTTACGGGATATGAGTATTTGTTCAGATGTATGCTGCTTTCGGGCTGCATGAACGCTTTTGGCATTTGGCCGGCAATCGCAATTAACCTCGCACTTTATTCGACTTTACATTTGCCAAAAGGTTTTAAAGAAGCCTTGGCTGCCATTCCTTTCGGCGCTTTGCTTTGCTATCTCACCATCGAAAGCAGCTCCATTTTACCGGCAATAATTCTTCATTCGGTACAAGCCATTTCGACCGAAATTTCGTGCATTAACAGGAATAAGGAGATGTCGTTTTCACTAATTTAATACTAAAAAATCATGAAGTACTTTATCACAGGCCTTACCGGGTTTATCGGCTCCAACCTTGCACGGTATCTGCTGGCTGGAGGCCACCAGGTGAATGCCCTTGTCAGAAAACCTGAAGATACCGGATCATTCAATCATCCTGATCTGCATCTATTCAAAGGGGACTTGCAAAATAAATGGGTTTTGTTTGATGGGATGGAAGATTGCGATGTGGTTTTTCATCTTGCAGCTTACGCTAAACCCTGGTCGAAAGACCCTGCCATTTTTTACAAAATCAATGTCGAAGGCACTGTTAATGTGTTCGAAGCAGCCAAAAAAACGGGTGTAGGAAAGGTGGTATTTACCTCTTCGGCAGCCACCATTTCGCCATCTAAAGGAAATTTCCCAACCGACGAATCCACACCTCGTCATGAGCCATTTTTTAACGAATATGAAGCAACCAAAAGCGAAGCCGAAAGCATTGCGGGGAATTTTGCTGCCGGAGGTTTACAGGTTGTCATCGTCAATCCGGGCCGTGTTTATGGTCCTGGCCCGATAAACCCAAGTAATTCGGTCACCAGAATGATCCGTGGTTATTGCTCCGGCACCTGGAAAATCATTCCGGGCAATGGCAAAAAGATCGGAAACTATGTTTTTATTGATGATGTGATTAACGGATATATGCTTGCCGCCGAAAAAGGCCGGTCAGGAGAAAGATACATCCTTGGCGGGGAAAATCTCAGTTTTGACGATTTATTCTCAACCATCGGAAAAGTAAGCGGAATACATCACAAAATGTTTCACCTGCCCCTGTTCGTGATGTACTCCGCTGCCAGGTTCATGGAATGGCAGAATAAAATTACGGGCATCCCGCCGGCAATCACCACTTCCTGGGTAAGAAAATACCTTCACGACTGGAGCATGTCGAGTGCAAAAGCTGAACGGGAGCTGGGTTACCATATCACTCCGCTTGAAGAAGGTGTGAGGAAAACGATTGAATGGCTAAAGGAAAAATCACTCGTTAATTTCCCGGTTTCGCTTTCATCTGCCTCCTGCTGAAGGCAGGATGCGTCGAGAAGAACTTTTCGCAGGACGCTTCACGTTTTTCAGCTTCAAACCCATCATTTTCCGGCAATAAACTCAGTTGTGAAGTAAGTTTTTGATGTGATGAAACAATGCAATCAATTTTTTCCTTAAAAATTTCATGATCAATATTTGAGTCCAGTTTAAAAACTGGTTGGTTTTGGGCTAAAACCCGGTAGGCATTTGATTTTCGATTGCCCTGCCCTGAAGGACGGGCAATTGATTTAGGAACTAAAATGAACCACCTAAACTACAAATGTTCCACTTTTATCTTTCATGCCCCGAATAACGCGCAATCCGGCGGTTTATGGCCAATAAAGTTTCGCTGTTCAGTTCTTTTTCTTCGTTGATGTATTTGGCCAGTAAAAACAAAATTACCCTTATCGAACAAAGGTGGTCGTAATGTTCACCAAAAATGGAAGTGTCGAGATATTGCAGATAATTTCTTACATGTTTGCCTGCATTAAGTTTGTACAAAAACGAATCCTGGAAATCGTTCAGGATTCCGATGATGCTTTTTTCGTGAATATTGCCATAATCTTCGCCGGCATCGAGCAGTGGGCACACCGAAAGGTTGCCGTTTGCCATTATCCTTAAACCAGGCGAAGGCCTGTAAAAAGCTTTGCAATTGAGAAACTCAGGCAAAATACCCGATATTTCCCTGTGGTTCTTTTTAAGCTTAACGCCGCTGCCAATATCAATAAAATGGCTGAACTGATTGGTGTCATCCCCGGCTAAATACCTCAATTTTACTTGTGCATCCATGCTATTGGGCAGGTTGTACATTTTTGTGGCAATATTTACCAGCGATTTCACGGTTTCAGGATCCAGGTCTTCAAATAAAACCGCCGAAATCCGGGGTTCGATGCCCAACATTTTTATGCGGTCGAACGATGAAATGATGCGCCGGTAAAGTCCGTGGTGTTTACGCGATTTATCATGATCGGCCTCATGCCCGTCGATGCTGAACAAGATGTGGGTAAGCCCGTTTTGGTACAGATCGGATAAATATTCGGTGTCGTTCGTGTAAAATTTTCCGGCTGCTATAAAATCAGTTTGTTCGAGCCACCAGCCATTGGTGTAAATGGCCACGGTTTTATCTTTTTTGCTGTTGATGTGGTTTGCCAGCTGGAGCCAGCCATTTCCATATTTCGATACCTCGCCTCCAATAAAATCGAACCTTTTGATGTTGAGAAGGCAAAAAGCATCAGCCACCGATTTAAGCTTTCCGATATCAGTTTCGGTGGTTTTTTCCATGCTTCCGTTCCGGCAGTGAGCGCAGCTAAAATTGCATTTGGTGGTAAATTCAAATACAATTTTCGTCACATTTTCCAAAGGGTTGGTTTTGTATTTGAAATTTATGGCATCTAAATCCAGGCTGTTATTGATTTCGAGATAGCCGGAATTGATCAGTTCCCTGTAAATTTCAACATCTCCGACCGGAATCATTTTTTCGGTTAAAACCTGAAGCATGATTGCAGTGCGGGGATCAGCCCTGAGTCCGGCTTCGGAATTGACTTTTAACTGCTCAGTGATAAACCGGTGCCCGAAATTTGTTAAAATGAGGTTCATTTGTTTTGATAATTTGGCGTGAAAGCGGTTGCTGTATCGGTATTAATCTTTGCTCACTTCATTTCTTTCGATGATGTCCATAATAAAGCTGTCGTAGTCATCGCGCATCGGAAGGTCGAAATCGGTGAACAAACCACGTCGTTTTACGGCTACTTTTTCGTTTGTTTTCGGATTGAATCCGTCCTTTTCGAAATCTTTCCAGTAAATGCCGATTCCGCGCTTTTGCCAGTTTGGTAAATCGTTAAAATTTATGCCATACGAAAACAACAGTTCATTTTTGTCGGCGATACTTAAACCCTCAATTCTGGCGGTTGCTGCGTTCTGCGAAAAACCGTCCTGCCGTAAACGCCAGTAGCAGTGGGCATTTAAAGCGTTTCGGTGGGCATCTTCATTCCGCCATCTGAAATAATCAACCACGAGTTGTTTATTCGGAAGTTCAGAAATCCGGCAGTCGAAGGCTCCTACACTTCCGAGTAGCGTCGAAAATTTTGCACTTGCTTCACCTGCCAGGATCGAAATGTACTTTCTTACCTTTCGCGAAAACGCTGTTTCGTCGTAACCGAAAAGCAGCGATATTTCGTCGCTTTCGGTGTAACCGTAAATTACGTCGAACCCGCAAGTCATCAGGTGTTTTACGGTTTCGACCATGTAATCTCTGAAAATCTCATCAAAAGGTGCTATAAATTTATGAACTTCTTTGGTAAGCCTTGTAAAACTGCGGCCATCAATCCTTGCCACCATGTACATATTTGGCAAAACGCACCTGTCACTGGCAGTTTCGTAAATCCTCATTTTCAAATCCAGATCATCAAATTTCATTGTTCCAATCTTTAATTATAAAATTATTGCCCTCAATTCCGACATAATAAAGTTCATCAAAACCTTCAGCATAAGCCGGAATTTCCAATTTATTAAAAGAACCTTTAACCGCAATTTCGGGGATATTTTCCTTCCCTGCCCGATGGCTGTTTCGCTGCAAGGCATCTTCAATCCGGGATTGAAAATAGTAGCAAACGATTTTGAAATTGTTGGCTTTGGCAAGTGAAATATATTTTGCGCGGTCGGCTTTGGTTGGGTTGGTGTTATCGATCACGAAAGGCTGTTTGGCAGCAATGCAGGTTGCCAGAAATTTATTTTCCCGGCTTCTGGTTTTGAGTTGGTCGAGCGAAAGGCGAAGGTGTGTTTTAAATAACTTGTCTTTGTAAAAAGTTGTTTTGCCTGTGGCCTGTATTCCGCAAAAAATGACTGCTTCCATGGGTTGGGTGTTGGTTTTTAAGAATCAATTTCAAATTATGCTTCACTTCTTTGCAAATCAAACCATCCATTTTCCTTTCCCGTTTATTCAGATAATACTTGAACATTTTCCTTATCTATTCTTAAAATCCGACAATGGTGAAGATTTTATTGAATAAGATTAGCTTTCAATTTACATTGCAGCGCTTTTATGAATATGTTTTACGGTTTCATAAAAGTTTGTTACCAACTGTGTTAATAGTTTGTCAACGTCAATTTTTTCTTGTTTTATCCATTGTTTTATTTCTTTATCGAGGGGTAACGAAGTATTAACCATCCATGAAATTTCACCGGTTTCGATATCTTCTTTTGTGATATCCGGGTCATCGCTAAAATCAATGGTAGTATCATCGTAGTAAATTAAATATTCGGGAACATTGATATTATTTTTTCCAAGTTCAATCGCTTGAATTGCTTCAATTTTTTCGTCATTAAATTCAATCGAATAATCTGAAATATCAACTCCTTCTTTTAACAATTTTAATGCTTCGGTTTGATTTATCTTAATCTTTTCCATTTCGAATTATTTTATTCTAAAACTGCCACAAGGTAATAATTTTGTTCAAACGCAGCTTTAAGTTTAGTGGTATAAGTCCATTGAAGTTCTATTTATTGGCATTCGTATTTCTTTTTAACTCTATAATTAAGGATTCATAAGATAAGGATGTCCCAATTTCGAAATCTAAAACAACTTGTTCCCTGGAAATGTAATATCTTGAAAATGCAAGAATATTCAATTTTGATGACTGAATGCTGTCAATTAAGAAAATATTTGAATAATTGCTTTTGATGTCCTTAATATTTTCATCGAATTGAAGCTTGAAATAATCATTATTCTCTTTAAGAATTAATAATACAATTTCCTTTTTAGTTATAGGTTTCGCAATTAGCTGATTTGCTTTTGGAAAATCGTTTAAAAGCCCAGTCAAATTCCATGCACAAGTCAGACTTGTTGAAATTATTAAGGATACATTGGATAATTGGTCCTTAAGATTATGGGACTTTCCGTTAAGATCGAAAACAATAGCATCCGGAATTTCATGGTTGAGTGTATTTTCTCTCACAGTCATAATGAATTCCTCGGAACGTTTTTGTTGTTGATCTATCGTGATTCCGTTTGAAATTTGAGTTGAATCAGGAATTAATAAACTGAAATCGGTAGCAACTATGTAATTATTTTCATTCCCACAAGCTATCAGCATTATTATTGCAAATAAAGACCCTATTTGTAATGTCCTTTTCATTTTTATTTTATTCCTAAATAATCTTTACTTCTCCATTAGTCCTGTAATCCAGCCAAACGAAGCCAGATAAAAACACAATTAAGTATTTCTTTCCCTTACTACCCCACCTTCCCCATCCTCAAACTTACATCCGTCTGTTCATCGGCTTTAATAATGATATTGGGGTTGGTTGCTGGCTGATAACTGGCTGCCATTACATTAAGCGTGTAGGAGCCTTGCGGGATGTTATCAATGCTAAATTCTCCACTGTCATTTTTCATGGCCCAAAAGTAAGAAAACAAGAATCAACTGAGAAAAATATCTTTTTAACTAATTTGATCAGGCTAAAAAGGTGCCAAAAATTTTCTTAAGGTGGCTAAAGCCCTGAATATCACGGACATCAATTGCCCCGACCTTAAGGTCGGGGCAATTGAAAACCAGGTAGTTACCGGGCTTTAGCCCAAAACCTTCCAGTTTTAGACTGGACTCACTAATTCTTCAGAATCCATTGTTAACCGATTAACAATATTTTCTTAAAACGCACCAACATATCTTAAACATAAGTAGTTTTGCGGCCTTATTTTATCACAGAAGTCAACAACAGCAACAAGTATAATAAGTTTTTATGAAAAAAAAGATTCTTGTCAGAGACGTAACCCTTCGCGATGGACAGCAATCGCTTTTTGCAACCCGTATGAACCAACAGCAGGTCGACAGGGTTCTGCCCTATTTTAAAGAAGCCGGATTTTATGCCCTCGAAGTGTGGGGCGGCGCCGTTCCCGATTCGGTAATGCGCTACCTGCACGAAGATCCCTGGGAACGGCTTGAAAAAATAAAAGCCGGCATTGGCGATGCTTCAAAACTAACGGCGCTTTCGCGCGGAAGGAACCTGTTCGGCTACAACCCTTATCCCGACTCGGTAATCGAAGGCTTTTTAAGGAACTCCGTAAAATCAGGTATTGATATTATGCGCGTTTTTGATGCCCTCAACGACATCGATAATATGAAGGCAACCATCCGCTTTATGAAAGAAAATGGCGGCATGGCCGATTGCGCCGTCTGCTTTACGGTTGACCCAAAATTTACCTTCAAACAGCGCACCCAGGCATTGTTTCATCGCAAAAAGCTGCCCCGCAATCTTTTTGGCATCTCGTATTTTGTTAAATTGGCTAAGAAGCTCGAGAAACTCGGCGCCGATATCATCTCCATCAAAGATATGGCGGGCTTGATAACGCCATCGGAGTCGGCCGATTTGATCAGACAGCTCAAAAACGAAGTGAGCGTGCCGATTAACATGCACACGCACTGCACGCCGGGCTATGGGCTGGCGTCAACGCTCATGGCCATGCTCAACGGTGTCGATATTATTGATACCGCCCTGATGAACTTTGCCGGAGGGCCTGCTGCTCCATCGTACGAAGTGCTTCAGATATTTGCCGATAAACTCGACATCGAATTTGGCGTAAACCGCAAAGCTGCTTTCGAGGCCAACAACGAATTATTGGAAATCAGAAAAGAACTTGCCGAATTCGACAGCTATAAAATCTTCCCGATCGGTTTCGACATCAGCAATTATTCGCTTTCGCCCGAAGTTGACAAGCTTTTCGACCTGGCCATCGAATATGCGCAGGATAATAAAGAAGACCGGCTTCTGGATGTAACACAACGGATTGAGATGCACTTTAACTTTCCGGAGCCTGATGAGGAAGTAAAACATGCCGAAATTCCCGGCGGGATGTACACCAATATGCTTGCGCAGCTTAAACAGTTAAATCTCGATCATTTGTTGCCAAAGGTTTTGCTAACAGTGCCCATCGTCAGGTTGGTTTCAGGATGCCCGCCCCTGGTGACTCCAACCAGCCAGATTGTTGGCGTGCAGGCTGTAAATTGCGTAATCGACGAAAACAAGGGATTGCCGCATTACACCAATAATTCGATCCAGTTTGTAAACCTTGTAAAAGGTGTTTACGGCAAAACCCCTACCCCCATCGACCCCGACTTTAGGGAAAAGATTACAGGAGTACGCGAAGAAACGCCTTACGACACCACCACTTATAAACATCCCGAAAATCCAAGATGCGACAAATACGGCGGTATTCTTCTGGCACAAAACGAAAAAGAGGAACTACTCCTCGATTTATTCCCAAGCGTAGCCTCCAACTTCCTTAACAACAAGCGCGAAAAACATTATATCGACGTAAAGCGGGAGATCGAAGAAGAAAAGCAGCGTAAACGCGACGAAATCAGGATGGCCTATGAGCGGCTTTCGCCGGAAGAAAAACAAAAACGACTCATGGAAGGGCTCTACAATTACCCCTGGACTTCCGAAGGAAAACCGGATGCAAAAGAAGAAATTAGCTTTTTTGTTGAAGAAGAAGAATTCCCGGAAACGGGGGTTTAGGCCATGAAGATTTGGGTGATACATTTTTAAACACAGATGACCGATTAAAATGTTTATCCCCGCCAACCTGAGGGGAATTCCGCATAGCGGATAAAGTATTGTAGAATAGCAAAATTATGAATGATTTAAATTCCCCCGTAGGGAATAAACTCACTAAGCTGGACAAAAACAAAAACAAATAATTTACGATATGACAACAATCGATGAATTAAATAAGTCCAAAATACCGGTAATTGTTTTTGATAAAAAACTGGAACAATTCAGAGACAAGGTATTATTTCCCGAGAAATTGGAGAAAGCTAAAGAAATATTAGCAAGAGTTGGGCTTCCTAAGAAAATCAAATGATGGATTCCCCGAAACGGGTATTTACAATGTTGCTGATCACAAACCCGTCAGGTTTTAAAGCCTGGCGGGTTTTTACATTCAACCAAATAATTTATCCGAATTTTAGTAAAGATATTGCTGAATACTTACTTTTGGCTTTGGAAAAACAAAGCAAAGTAAGAAATCAATGATTAGTTGGTGTTTTCAATCAAATTATGCCATTTACATTGACTTTAAAGTTTGGAAAATTAAAGATTAAATAATTATAAATGAATAATTTGATAAGCAAAATACCTCAAACCGACAAACCCAGGATTGTCATCGTGGGTGGTGGGTTTGCCGGTTTAAAGCTGGCCATGAAGTTGTCGAAGTCCGGTTTCCAGATCATCCTTCTGGATAAAAATAACTACCACCAGTTTCAGCCATTGTTTTACCAGGTTGCCACTGCCGGTCTCGAGCCAAGTTCGATTTCGTTTCCGCTTCGTAAAATTTTTCAGAAACACGAAAACATTCATTTCAGGGTTGCCGAGCTTCAAAGCATTGATGTTTCGAAAAAAGAAATCATCACCAATATCGGGCGACTGGCCTATCAATATCTGGTGTTAGCACTTGGAGCCGACACCAATTTTTATGGGATGAAAGATATCGAAACCAACGCCATCCCGATGAAATCGACGCCGGAAGCGCTTTTTATCAGAAATACGATTTTGATGAATTATGAAACTGCCGTAAACATTGATGACCGGGATGAAGAAACCGCATTGATGAATATTGTAATTGTTGGTGGCGGCCCAACCGGCGTTGAGTTGGCCGGTGCTTTGGCTGAGATGCGGAAATATGTGCTGCCCAAAGATTATCCCGAACTGGATTTTACCAACATGAAAATCTATCTTCTGGAAGCCAATTCGAGACTTCTAAAAACCATGAAAGAAAGATCGTCAAAAAGAGCTTTGAAGTATCTCGAAAATCTGGGAGTAAATGTCAGATTAAATGCATCCGTAAAGACTTTTGATGGTGGTACCGTGTCGTTAACTGATGGAACACTTTTCAGAACACGAACACTGCTCTGGGCTGCCGGCATCAAAGCAAACGAAATCGAAGGTTTACAACCCGAGCTTTACGGTCCGGGACGCCGGTTGCTGGTAAACGAATATCTTCAGATCGAAAGCCATCCCGAAATTTTTGTAATGGGAGATATGGCACTTCTGAGAAGTGAAGATTATCCTAACGGCCATCCACAGGTAGCTCAGGCTGCTATTCAACAGGCCAGGCTAATTGCAAAAAATCTTGTTAGAGCCGGCAAAGGAAAACAAATGCTTGGTTTTAACTATAAAGATAAAGGTTCATTGGCCACCATCGGTCGGAATATGGGCGTTGCCGATTTGCCCGGAATTAGTTTATTCGGTTTTACGGCCTGGTTTGTATGGATTTTTGTACATCTCATGGCCATCCTGGGGCAAAAAAACAAACTTTTAATTTTCATCAACTGGCTCTGGAATTACTTTACCTACGACCAGTCGTTGCGGCTGATTTTACGACAAGTGCAATACAAACAAAACAAAACCCATGAGTGAAGCAGGCAAATTCAAGAAGTCGCTGAATCTTTTCGATTCCACCGCCATTACAATCGGTTCGATGATTGGCTCGGGCATTTTTATCGTAAGTGCCGACATCGCCCGAAGCGTTGGTTCGCCGGGCTGGCTGTTGGTGATCTGGGCTATCACAGGTGTAATGACCGTACTTGCAGCTCTGGCTTATGGTGAACTTGCCAGCATGCTGCCACATGCAGGCGGAATTTATGTTTATCTGCGCGAAGCTTATTCACCACTGTTTGGATTTTTGTACGGATGGACGCTGTTTTTGGTGATACAATGCGGGACAATTGCGGCAGTTGGGATGGCTTTTGCCAAATATTCGGGTGTACTCATTCCCTGGATTTCGGAGCAGAATGTGCTTTTCAGCCTTGGTACTTTCAATATCAACACCACGCAGCTTGTGGCGACCCTGCTAATCCTTTTTCTTACCTGGATTAATACCCGTGGCGTTGATGAAGGCAAAAGGATACAAAATATTTTTACCTATTCGAAGATTTTCATTTTACTGATATTCATCGTTATTGGCGTTTATGCCGCCAGCATAACCAACTTTCAGATTTTTAAAGTCGACGATTTCTGGAGTGCTTCAAAAGCCACCAGCGACGGCACACAGATTCCGCTGTCGGGGATTACACTGGCGATTGCCCTCGGAACCGCGATGGTAGGCTCACTTTTTGCCGCTGATGCCTGGTACAACATCACCTACACCTCCGATGAAGTCATCAATCCAAAGAAAACTATTCCGCGGAGTTTGTTTTTGGGAACACTGGCCGTGGTGGTTGTTTATTTTCTGGTTAACATGGTTTATGTGATTGCCCTCCCTTTGCGAGGCTCTCCCGAAGGCGCCACCGTGATGGAACGGGGAATCCAGTTTGCGAGCGAAGACCGTGTTGCTACGGCAGCTATTTATGGGATCTTCGGCACAACAGCCACACTCATTATGGCGCTAGTGGTGGTGATTTCGACATTTGGATGCAATAATGGAATCGTGCTTTCGGGAGCCAGGGTTTTTTATGCGATGGCTAAAGATGGTTTGTTTTTTAAGCGGACAGGGGTGCTGAATAAAAATGGCGTTCCCGGATTTTCGCTTGGCATCCAGGCTGCATGGAGCATCCTTTTATGTTTCTCGGGAACCTATAATCAGTTGCTGGATTATGTGATGTTTGCAGCACTGCTGTTTTACATACTTACCATTGGTTCTGTGTTCGTTCTGCGAAAGAAGCGGCCCGACATCGAGCGGCCATACAAGGCTTTCGGGTACCCGGTTTTGCCGATGATTTACATCATCGTATGTTTTCTGATTGTCGTCGTTCTGCTTATCGAAAAGCCTGATTTTACCTGGCCTGGATTGATTATTGTTTTTACCGGCGTGCCGGTTTATTATCTCTGGAGAAGATTTTCGAACGTGAAAGTTGAGGCGAATAAAGAAGATTAAAACGATTGGGTCAGCATTAATATCACGGTGCCATGCACCTGAACTTCCGAAAACAAAACACCCTGCTTTCAAAAAAAATGAAGGCAGGGTGTTTTGTTTTTCAGATAAAAATCAGATTTGTTGGATTTTCTGATATGCCAGGATCTGATTCTATTTCAAAACCACCGTAATGATTGAGTTTGCCGGACTATGTGAGTTGACGCTTTTGTTGTTCATCCAAACCTGGAAATCTTTATCTTTTCCGGTAAGATTTAAAACTACCACGGCGATGGTTCCATCGGTGTTGATGAATGCCGTTGTAAGAAAAGCGTCATCGTTGGTCGAACTGATGATTCGTTTTGCGCCGGGACGAATAAATTTCGAGAAATGCCCGAGGTAATAAAAAGCGTTCATGTAATGCAGTTGTCCGTTACGGGTATCGCCGATGATCGGGGCCATGCAGAAATTGTTTACATGATTGGGGCCACCGGTTTCGTCTAAAAGCACGTTCCAGTCCACCCAGCCATTTACGCCGTTGTTAAGATCGTTTAATATTGATTTCCCGTAGGTTTCGCCCCAATGCCACTCGTTCAGGCTATCGATGTTAAAAGGATAATTGCAGCCTTCGGTGAAGAGCAAATTTTTGTCGGGATAAGCCTCTTTAACGCGTTTTACATTCTCAAAATGGTCGCCAACGTACCAGTGAAAACCAGTTCCCCAGACATATTTAGATGCTTCTTTGTCATCCAGAACAGTCTGTGCGCGTTGGTACATCACGCCACGGTTATGATCCCAGATGATGAGTTTTGTATCCTTAAACTCTGATTTTACAAGTGCTGGTCCTAAAAAGTTTTTCACAAAATCGCGTTCCTCGGCAGCCGTGTAAATGCACGATTCCCAGGTCTGGGTGGCCATTGGTTCGTTTTGAACGGTTAAGCCCCACATTGGAATACCTTCGCTTTTGTATTCCTTCATAAACCGGATGTAATAGTCTGCCCAGGCCTGGTGAAATTGCGGCAGGAGTTTACCACCACGAAGCATGTTGTTGTTGCTTTTCATCCATGCCGGCGGGCTCCAGGGCGAAGCAATAAAAGTAATCTGGTTTCCGGAAGTTTTCATCGCCTCTTTGATGAAAGGAATCCTGAATTTCTTGTCTTTTTCGATCGAGAAATCTGCAAGCAAAGTGTCATCAGCCGTTTCGGTGTAGGCATAGCTTGCACTCGAAAAATCGCAACTGTTGATGTGGGTGCGGCAAAGCGAATAGCCGATACCTTTTTGCGGATCGAAATAGGCTGTCATGATTTCCTGCTGCTTGTCGGCGGGCAGTTTGTAGAAAGTTTCGGCTGATGCATCTGTTAACGCTCCGCCAATCCCAACAATTTCCTGGAATGTTTTTGAAGGATCGAGAATCACCACCGGGAAATTTTCGTCAGGCTCAGGTGCCTGAGTAATTAAGGGCAACTGCTGCGTTTTTTCCAGACGGCTGGAGGTGTTTTTGGCCGTCACAAAAACATCGGCAGTTTTGTAATCCTGAATTTTTTTTACCATTGTTTTGTTTTCGTCAGTTGTTTGAACTTTTTTTTCTGCCGGTGCACAGGATGTAACCATCATCACGGCCATCACCAGCGTGTAAAGCATCAATTTTTGAAGTGTGGATTTTTTCATGTTGTTGAGTTTTTGTTTATTATTTAATGTAGTTGAAAGACCGAAGTCCTAGGTCCGAAGTCCGAAGACCGAAGTCGGAAGCGCAAAATAAAACTTCTGACTTCCGTCTTCTGACTCCTGCCTTCTAACTCCCGTCTTCTGTCTTCTGTCTTCAAACTCCCGTCTTCTGACTTCTAACTTCCTTCTTCTGGCTTCCTTTTAAAATTCAATCGTTAACTGCCGTGGTTCATCATCATCTTTCTTTATCCTGGGCCTGCGGGGCTTTTTATCGATGAAGCCGGTTTCTTTAACAGATTCCTTTACTTCTGGTTCTGGTTCTTCAACTTCTTCAGGAATCATAAACTCAATCTCGGGTGTATCTTCGCTCGCTGATTCCTCTTCTTCAATGGCTTCCTCTCCTACCCCATTTTCTTCATCAGGTTCATCAGAACCTTCGATAATATTTTCATCATCACCAGTCAGTAAATCTTCTTCTTCATTACCATTTTCATCTTCGGTTTCATCCTCGCCTTCCGTAATCAAAGGCTCAAGAATATTTAAAGTTTTGAGATGATGCGTGGTGAGACGCTTTCCTTTGGCTTTAAAACTCTTGACGGCGATAAATTCGGCAACGTTGATTTCCTGATTTTCGATTACCCGCTCATTTTTCTTGGCATCAAAAATCAGTTCGAGGATGGGGAAATCGTCCAGATAAATCGCCATCAGCTTCGAGGCCGGCTCATCACCGATGAAGGAGGTCTTCTTGTCGGTTTCCTCAATCTGGAAGCGTTTGAGGTAAGCAAAACCCTGGGCTGCATCAAAATAGGCCGCCGAAACGATCCTTTCGGGATCATATTTTTCGATCACAATCAGGTCATCGTCAAAATGGGTCGAAAGGTCGAAACCAATGAGCCGGTAATGACCCGACTGCATGATGGTAAGAATTTTATCATCGCCCTTAAAATCGCCGATGTACTTGCCACGTTGCTCGGTATTGAGGCGTTTCACACTTTCGTCGAACCAGATATCCATGGCACCGAGGGTGGAAATGCCTTCTTCCTTTTTCATTACCTTTTTTACGGCATATTTTGTAAGCGTGTTGCCCATCGAATTCCGGTTTTTTATGGCCAGTTCGCTGAAGTTGAAATCGATATTCGGCTTTTTCAATTTTGGCCGTGGCTTGAGGTTCACACGGACAATCTCAGCTTCGCCGTTGGGGTTAGCCGAAAAGTAAAGCACCTTGCTGTCGGCGGTACCTTTGGTAAGATCGTATTCTTTGTCGCGGGTGACGCCCCTGATGGGAAAACGCTTCACATAAACCTTCCCGTTTTTGCCATCACGGTAAATCAGGTTATAGATGGTGCGTTCGTCATTTTTCTTAAACACGTCGATATGAATCACGTTTTTACCCACAAAAACCTTGGCAGCAACCTTGGCCACCAGCACTTTTCCATCATCCCTGAAAACGATGATATCGTCGATGTCGGAACAATCACACACAAATTCATCTTTTTTGAGGCCTGTGCCGGCGAAACCTTCTTCGCGGTTGACGTAGAGTTTTTCGTTGGCCGCCGCCACCATGGCTGCTTCGATGTTGTCGAAGTTCCTTATTTCGGTTTTCCGTTCCTTGCCCTGCCCGTATTTTTTCCGGATCTGCCGGTAATAATTGATGGTAAAATCTATGAGATGGGCCAGGTGATTATCAACTTCATCCATCTCCACCTCAAGGCCACGGATGTGTTCGTCGGCTTTGAAGGAATTAAATTTTGAGATGCGTTTGATTTTTATTTCGGTGAGCCGCAGCACGTCGTCCAGGGTAATTTCCCTTTTAAACAGCGTAATGTAAGGCTTCAGACCTTTAAAAATCGCCTCGATAACGGCATCCCATGATTCGCATTCTTCGATGTCGTGATAGATGCGTTTTTCGATAAAAATCTTTTCCAGCGATTCGAAATGCCACTGTTCGGCAAGTTCGTGCCTCCGGATTTCAAGTTCCATTTTGAGCAGATGGACCGTTTGATCGGTGCAGATTTTCAGGATTTCGGTAACTCCCAAAAACCGGGGTTTACCATTATAAATGACGCAGGAATTTGGTGAAACCGACACTTCGCAATTAGTGAAGGCATATAGCGCGTCGATGGTCTGGTCGGGAGAAACGCCGGGGATGAGCTGAATTTGTATCTCGACCTGGTTGGAGGTGTTGTCGTCGATTTTCTTGATCTTGATTTTTCCTTTGTCGTTTGCCACCACGATGGATTCGATGAGCGAGGTGGTGGTTGTCCCAAAAGGAATTTCGGTGATCGTGAGCATCTTTTTGTCGGTCTGCGAAATCTTTGCCCTTACCCTGATGCGGCTTCCACGTAGTCCGTTGTTGTATTTGGAGAAATCGGCAAAACCGCCACCCGGAAAGTCGGGATAAATCTCGAAATCTTTCCCTTGCAGATATTTGATGGAGGCGTCGATGAGTTCGAGGAAATTATGAGGCAAAATTTTGGATGCAAGTCCAACGGCAATGCCTTCGACACCCTGAGCCAGCAATAATGGAAACTTTACAGGCAGCGAAACTGGCTCTTTATTTCTACCGTCATAAGATGCCTTCCAGGTCGTTGTTTTTGCGTTGAAGGCAACCTCGAGAGCAAATTTCGACAGCCTGGCTTCGATGTATCGCGGTGCTGCAGCGCTGTCGCCGGTGAGGACGTTGCCCCAGTTTCCCTGCATGTCGATAAGCAAATCTTTCTGGCCAAGCTGAACAAGTGCATCGCCGATGGAAGCATCGCCATGAGGATGGTATTTCATGGTCTGCCCGATGATGTTGGCCACCTTGTTGTAGCGACCATCATCCATCTCCTTCATCGCATGGAGAATGCGGCGCTGAACCGGCTTAAAGCCATCGATAACGTCGGGAACAGCGCGCTCCAGAATTACATAAGAAGCGTAATCGAGAAACCAGTTTTTGAACATGCCACCCACGGCAACAGTCTTGTAAAGGCCAGTGGAGTTACTCTGACCGTCCTGATCCGGGTTCAGGATTTCATCATGGAAATGTCCAGATGTTTCTTCGGGAATGATGTTTTCTTCGTTGTCCATGGATGTGCCGCCGGTTGAGGCGATTATTTTACCAGTCGGGATATTTTTTTAAAGGATTCGGTGCCCGAATAACGGAGCAATTCAAACAAAATCGATTCGTAGGTGGTAATCACTGCACCTTCTTTTCGTAACCTTTCGATAGCGATTTTTTTGTCGTTTGGATTTCTCGATCCAACGCAATCTTCGACAATTACGGGGATGTAACCGCTACTCAGCAGGTCGATGGCCGTTTGTAAAACGCAAACATGCGACTCGATACCTGCGATGATCACATTGCGAACGCCCTGCAATGACAGTTTTTCATAAAAAGCGGGTTCATCACAACAACTGAAAGCCATCTTTTCGATAGCGTTGATTTCGGAAAGCAGGTTCTTCAATGGCTCGATGGTTACACCTAAGCCTTTGGTGTATTGCTCGGTGACCAGGATTTTCACATCAACAGCTTTTAAACCTTCGATAAGGATGGCTGTATTCCGGGCAACATTTTCGTTGTCGGCAATCAGCGGGAACAAACGTTCCTGAATGTCGATGATTAAGCCGACGGATTCGTGTGCTAATATTCTCATAAATTTTGTTTTTATGCTTCTAAATCAAAGAAAAATATCGAAAATCAGATTTTTATTTCAAGTACAAATTCACGCTAACGGAAGGAGGAAACTTCTGTTGACCTCAACCCCTGCCCCTTCTCATAAGAGAAAAGACCATGTTTTGACTTTAGCCCTTGAATCTTCTCCCATGAGAAAATTCTTTTTTCAACCTCAACCCCTGCCCCTTCTCCTACAAGGAGAAGGGGAACCAAACTCCGCAAAAAAGTGAACTAAAGCCCGGATGCCTGATTTATCAGAACCTACGACTTATTCCAAAATCTCAGCAAAAGTAATTCTCCCAACAAAAACACCAAAGCTAAAACGATGAAAATTTTCCACAATCTGAAACCTTTATCAATTTCGGTGATCACCTCCGAAAGTGAGCGCGAGGTGGGCGAAATTACGGAGAAATTATCGAGCCGGAAATCCTGAATCATTTTTTCGATCTGTGTTTTTGAAAGGTTCACCATGTCCGATTCGGCGCGGTTGTAGTTGAACGAAACACCCGCAATGCGGCGGCCTTCGTAAACAATTTCATAATTCCCGGCCTTCTTCACCTTGTTACGGGTGAAAATGCTGATCTGTGAAGCAATGGCGCGATGTTCGGGGATGATTTCGAAGTTGCCGTCGAGGCTTCTGATTTTGAAGATCTGATCGCCGTTGAGGGTGGTCTTTTTGATGATGATGTCTTCATTGTCGCCTGCTGTATAATAAAGCTGCGAGCCTGGATTGCTGAGCAGGGCAATTTTGTAAAGAGAAGGTACAAAAATGGCATGCTTCGGGAAATTTGTCCATTGCTGGTCCAGAGGCGCAGCGCAAAGGTAAAATGTACCTTTTCCGGTGGGTTCGGCACCCAGAAAAACATCCCCATTCTGGAGGGTGAGCAATTCTTCCATCATCGAGTTGGCCTGCCTGCGAATGGGATAATGCCTGAAAACGGCAGGAAGGTCGATATTTTCGGGCATCGACTCGAAAACATCATCATAAACTGTGCTTTGCAGATTAATGCTGCTGATGCGGGTTTGGAAAGTATCGGCAATCGTAAATCCGTTGACGGCCATCAATCCAAAAAATTCGGTATAGGAATCAAGGTCGATTTCATTTGCTGGAAAAACCATGATGCTTCCACCCCCGTCGGCAAAACGGCGGATCTCCTGTCCCAAACCTGACGAAATATTTTTCAGCCCGTCGAGAATAATCAGACTGTTGGTGCTGAATGCCGAATAATCGAGCTTGTTATCGGGAGCGGTGGTGTAAACGAAAGCCGAATCCTTACCAAAAAGTGAGTTCAGATAAACATTTTCATTCCTGTCATAAATTGCCAGCACAGGTATTTCGGACTTCACTTCGAAGGTAAAATAAAAGGAATCGTCATAGGTTATCGGGAAATCGGTGATCTCGAGCTTGCCTGACTGGATGCCCACTTCGCTGGCCGTAAAGGGCATCCTGATATCCGTCTCCTCGCCTGATTTCACATCGAAGCTGGCGATTGCCTTTTGCTGGTTGTTGATTAAAAGTTTGACCGGAATTTTCTCGAAATCATTTTCAGATGCATTCTTAATTCTGACATTCAGGTTCAAAACCTGGCTGACCTGGAAAACCGGTGAATCGAACCAGATGGTGTCGATGTAAAGATTGTTCCGACCACTGGCCTCGAGGGGAATCGCAACGACCTGAACTGATGAATCCGGGCTGATGTTGCCGAAATCGGTGATGCCTTTCTGAAAATCGGAAACCAGAAAAGCCGTATGATTGGTCTTTGCCTGCTCAGAAAAAAGATCGGACTGCCGCTTGACGACTTCCGAAAGTGGCCGTGTAACCGGCGAAATCTCCACCTCATCAAGCATCTCGACAAATTCCTCCCGGCTGACAAAGCGCTGGTGTTTGCCTTCAAAATCGCCGGTAAGCAACTGGAAGCGGTCAGAACTTTTGTAGGCTGCAGTTATCTCTCCTGCTTTTTGTCTGGCAAGATCAAGAAGCGTCCCATCGGAAGATGCTGCTTCCATACTGAACGAATTGTCGATGAAAATACTCACCGTATTTTGGGATTCTTTTTTATTTGCATTTTTATTGAGCGGAATGTAAGGCTGTGCAAATGCAAGCACCAGGCTGACAATCGCCAGAATGCGCATCAGCAGCACCAGGAGGTGCTTGAGTTGCGAATGTTTCTGCGTTTGCTGCCTGAGTTCCTCGATGAATTTTACGTTGGTAAAATACACCTTCCGGAACTTGCGGAAATTGAAAAGATGAATGATAACGGGGATTGATATAGCCAGAAGTCCCAGTAAAAACAGCGGGTTTACAAATTGCATACAATGATATCCGGTGAAAATTTAAAATAATAATGCCGGCAAATTTAATGATTATCCGGTTAAGAAAGGTTAAGGCATTGATGAGAAAATGGGATGAATTTTTGAATCAGGAATTTGCAGGGCCGCCATCCCTTCAAAGAATTTACCTGAGGTGGGAAGGTTTTGCGGATTCAGGGCTTGCGTCCTGTTTGCTGGCGCGGATTCAGGGCTAACGTCCCGATCAAAATACAGGGCCGCCATCCCTTCAAAGAAGTTACTTAAGGTTGGAAGGTTTTGCGGATTAAGGGCTGGCGTCCCTCTACCGGTTACTTTTTGGTTAATCTGACAATAAAGGGCGAGAAAAGGAATGCGGCAACGATTCCTGAGATTACACCAATGACATTGGCAAGAATATCGGCAACCTCAAAACTCCGGGAAACGCTCCTGATTGCTAATTGCAGTATTTCCATCAGCAAGCCATAGGCTGAAGCCAGAAAAAAAACATACACAATATTTTTTTGTTTTGATTTTGGGCTGATTTCGATAAAAAGCAAAAACAGCAGAAAGGAAAGAATCGAATAGATTATGCCATGAACAACCTTATCGGCACCTTTAAAAAACACAGGGCTGTGAATAAAATAGCTGGCTGGCATTAACGTCAACCATGCCAGAAGCAAAAGATAAAGAATTAAAGTTAATGAAAGAAACAGCCGGTAAGGAGACAACATGATATTAACCGGGTGATGTTACAGCTTCAAGCTGAAGCACATCTAGGCTTTCGTAAACAGAGTTCTTGCTGATGTATTCAGGTATCGCTTTCTTGAGCACAGAAACCATTTTCCGATGATCACCGGTTGTCAGGGCATCCTGCAATTCCCTCAAAAATACCAGCATGCTTTCAGAGGTATTCCAGCTAACTTTGCCAATCATAATTTTAGGATGATAGGTCTGAACTACATCTTCACTGCCGCTATCGAGCAGTTCTTCATAGAGTTTTTCTCCCGGTCTGAGTCCTGTGAATACGATCATAATATCTTTATCAGGCTCATATCCGGCAAGAATAATCATCTTTTTGGCAAGGTCAAGAATTTTTACGGGTTCGCCCATATCGAAGATAAATATTTCAGAGTTTTCGCCCATAACACTGGCCTCGATCACCAACTGGCAAGCTTCCGGAATGGTCATAAAGAAACGTGTAATATCAGGATGAGTTACCGAAACGGGTCCACCGGACTCGATCTGTTTTCTGAAAATTTTAATTACAGAGCCATTTGATCCAAGGACGTTTCCAAAACGTGTAGTTATAAAATGTGTTGTTTTTCCATTCTCATTAGCCATGGCCTGGCAATACATTTCGGCAAACCTTTTTGATGCGCCCATCACATTGGTGGGTTTCACCGCTTTATCTGTCGATATCATTACAAAGGTTTCAACTTTGTGCTTTACCGAAAGATCGGCAAGAATGCGGGTTCCAAAAATATTTACCCTGATAGCTTCCATGGGATGGTCTTCCATCATGGGCACATGTTTGTAGGCAGCGGCATGAAAAACCGTCATCGGGTTGATTTCATCAAAAATTGCCTCCATCCGCTTTTGATTGGAGACATCGGCAATAAAATAAACCAATGTACCATTAAGCTGAGGATGTTTTTTACGCAGTTCGAGCATCAACTCAAACAAAGGTGTCTCCGCCTGGTCGACGAGAACTAATTTCGCTGGTTTATAGATGATCAGCTGTCGGACCAATTCACTTCCAATGCTTCCTGCTGCGCCGGTTACGAGAATCGTTTTCCCGAAGACATTTTCCTTGATTTTTGGATTGTTAAGTTTTATTGCTTCACGTTGTAGCAGGTCTTCAATTTTAACCCTCTGGATTTGTCCGAAATTTAATTTTCCCTGTATCCAGTGGTCAACCGGAGGAATATTTTTTAAAACAACACCAAGTTTTAAGAGGTCATCGAGCACTTCTTTTTTCTTGAGTGGTTCAATATTCTGAATAGAAAAAATGATTTCTTCAATATTTTTCTTTTGAATAAATTCTGAGGTAATATCCCGGGGAGCGAAAATATCAACCCTTTCGAGGGTTTTACCAATTTTTCCCATATCCTCATCTATAAAACCAACTACTTTGTATCCCGACACAGCCCGCTGAGCCAGCGTATTTTTTACGATGATACCTGAATCTCCGGCACCGTAAATCAACACATTTATCACTCCTTTTTCTTTACGCAAAATATTGTTGTAGAGTAATTTGATAAATATTCTTGTAAAGATCAATGTAAACATGATGATAAGGTAGGAAACGACAACCACCGAAAGAGGGACATTGAAATAGTAATTATTAAAATACTTCTGATCGACTAAAACAACAGCTACCAAAGTAAGTGAAGAGGCTGTAACTGCCTCAAAAACCCTTACCGCATCGCTGATACTTGTATGACGGATTATCCCGAGATAGGATTTGAAAATGAGGAAGTAGCAAGCAAAAACAGCTACAAAAACGAATGAATTTCTAATATTCTCGTAGGAAAAAACATCAGTAAGCACAAAATTAAACCTTAAAACATAGGCAAATAAGAAACTCAACCAAACGATAATGATATCCTTCGATAAAATCACCCATCGGCTTAAAATCTTAGCTGCCATGAATTTGAGCAACTTTTCTATCAGAAAATTCGTCACACCAGGCGTACTCATAAATTTAGAATTATTTCGGATTTCGGTAACTGCACATTTTGCCTACAAAAATATATCTTTTAAATTCAAATGTAAACACTTTATTAAATAATTTTCATAAATTTTCGATAGGGTTGATAAATAACATCTTATAGTGGGGTGACTTTTTAATATTATTAATATTTCAGGATGAAAACAGGGAAAAAGTGGCCTTTGACAGTAATGATGGCTGTTGAGCTTAGGCAAAAGGATGATGTTTGTAGGTAGAATACTTAGGATAGTCGGGAGTGGGAAGTGGGAAGTCGGAAGTTGCCAGTTGCCAGTCTGTAGTTTAAGTCAGGAGGCATAAGGCATAAGGCATAAGTCGGAAAACGGGAGTCAGAAATAGGTAGTCGGAAGTCAGGCGTCAGGAGTCGGAAGACGGGAGTCGGAAGGCGTAAGGCGTAAGTCAGAAGGCGCCAGTGGCCAGTTGCCAGTCGGCAGTAAGAAGTCAGTAGGCGTAAGGCGTAAGGCAGAAGTCGGAAAACGGGAGTCAGAAATAGGCAGTCGGAAGTCAGGTGTCAGGAGGCGTAAGGCGTAAGTCAGAAGTCGCCAGTTGCCAGTTGCCAGTCGGCAGACCCCCACAAAAGATTTTGCGCAATATGAAACTAACGATGGGATGCGTTACCATGGTACGTTCTTTTGAAAGTAAGTCAATATTAACTGTGAGCAACAAGCTCGATCGGCAGAGTGACTCTG
>CAJATL010000011.1 GCA_903944895.1 uncultured Bacteroidota bacterium | reverse complement strand
GAATATGAGTTTACTGTAAAAATTCCGCAAGGTTATACTTTTGTGAATCTGAAATCAAAAACTGAGTTTAAAAATATTGCTGGTTCAGTAAAAACCGAATTCATCCCAAAAGGCAATACCATCACGGTTTTGAGGAAACTTGAAGTGCCTGAAAGGCAAATTTCGCCAGCCAGCTATGCTGATTTCAGAGTTTTGATTAATGCATGGTTGGATCAGAATCAACGGATTATTGTGTTTAAAAAGCAATAGTAAGTCAAGAGCCGCCAGTCAAGAGTAGGCAGTAGGCAGACTTTCAAATGTTAAATGCAAACTGGCAACGCCTGCCAACTGGCGACTGCCCACTGCCCACTGGCAACTGGCGACTGCCAACTTCTTTAACAAATATATGACCCATGAAAACTCCACCGTATCTTAAACCTGGCGATACCATCGGGATCGTCTCACCGGCGAAAATTATTAAACGGGAAATAGTTGAAAATGCCGTTCGTTTGCTCGAAAAACGAGGGTTTAAAGTAAAACCGGGTGCGCATGTTTTTGATGGCGAACATTATTTTGCAGGTACTGACGAAGAGCGGGCAGCCGATTTCCAGCTTATGCTCGATGATGGGGAAGTAAAAATGATTCTTTGTTCGCGCGGCGGCTATGGCGCGGTGAGAATTCTCGACAACCTGGATTTTACCGGATTCCGGCAAAACCCCAAATGGGTGGCGGGTTACAGCGATATCACCATTTTTCATTCACACCTTAATATATTAGGCTACGAAAGTCTTCATGCGGAAATGCCGTTAAACTTTCCTGAAAGCGATCAAACAAATTCTGCTATCGAAACGCTTTTAACTGCCGCCACTGGTGGGCATCTTAGTTATGAAATTGTTGAAAATCCTTTGAATCGCCAGGGAATTTGCGAAGGTGCGTTGGTTGGCGGAAATTTAACCTTGCTGATCAGTTTGCTGGGCAGCCCTTCAGCATTGAGCACAGATGGCAAAATTTTATTTATCGAGGAGGTTGGCGAAAAACTGTACCATATCGACAGGATGATGTTGACACTGAAACGCGCCGGCAAATTTGATAAACTTGCCGGGCTTATTGTTGGCGCATTAAACGACATGACAGAGAGCGACTTAGAATTTGGCAAAACCGCTGAAGAGATCGTTTTTGAAGCCGTTTCGGAATATAATTTCCCGGTCTGTTTTGGATTTCCTGCCGGGCATGTTCCCGATAACCGCGCTTTGATATTTGGCCGCCACACCCGGCTGGAGGTGGGGAAAAGCGTAAAAATTGATTTTATTAGAAAATAGTTTAAAGTATTTTTAGTGAGATCCAACATTTTGGTAAACAGAAACCTCACAGGTTTGTAAAACCTGTGAGGTTTTGGGATAGTCTGAAACCTCACAGGTCTTAGAGACCTGGTAGGTTTTTCAAAAGCGCATAATTTTTTTTCTTAAATAAACACCATCATTATGGCCGACCACAACGATTTGGGAAAAGAAGGCGAAGACATAGCCGAAAAATTCCTCCGCAACGAAAAATATCAAATCCTTGAACGCAACTGGCGCTTTGGCAAGGATGAAATCGACATCATCGCACAGGACGGTGCTTTTATGGTAATAGTTGAGGTGAAAACACGCCGCACCAACTATTTTGGCGAGCCTGAAGAAAGCGTTACCCGCGAAAAACAAAAATTT
>CAJATL010000010.1 GCA_903944895.1 uncultured Bacteroidota bacterium | reverse complement strand
TACCACGGCCAGTGATGGGTTGGTGGAAGGCCAAATGATTTCGTTTAAACTTTTCAAAGCGGAGACATCTACCGAATTTGACTTCCAGTTGCAGTTTGACCAAAGCATGAATGACGGACATTTTGCCAACAACGGGATCTCACTTGTAAAGGCGATGAATCTGTTAACAGTAAACGAAATCAACTCTGCTGTGCCAAACATCTATCCCAACCCGGCTAAAAACAGCGTGACCATCGAATTTGAAGGCCTCACAAACGGAGTTTTTAATGTTGAGATGATGAATGCTTTCGGAGAAGTTGTTAAACGTGGCGAATCATCCGAAACATCAGCAAACCTTGATGTCAGCGGACTTTCGAGAGGTGTCTATTACCTGAGACTCACTTCAGGCAGTCAGACCTTCATTGAGAAACTTATTCTTCAATAAACCGAAAGGTATAAAAAAACCGGCTTTTGCCGCTTTGATTAAAAAACCCTGCTTCACAATGAGGTGGGGTTTTTTATTGGTGGTGGGTGGATGAATTATTTGACTTCATAAATCGGGAAGAAATCCCTCCGTTAATATTTTCCTGACATCAATCTCACCTGGTCTATTCACAAATTTTAATAGACCACGAATCCCGATAGCTATCTGGACGCATTTGAAAGATTTACACTCATCAAGAAAAAAAATCCGTGCAAATCCGTTTTTTCTGTGTCATCCGTGTTCGATTGGAGCCAGTGATGGAATAATCAAGCTAAATCAAAATCCATAAAAAACCCTGACAGCAATCAAAATACCGTCAGGGTAAACATGTTTCAGTCTTATTATAAACTCTTAATCTCAGCAACCAGCTTCTGCAAGGTCGCTTTGGCATCGCCAAAAAGCATCCGGTTTTTGGGATGATAAAAAAGATTGTTTGGGATAGCGGCATAACCTGCTGCCATACTCCGTTTCATCACGATGATATTTTTCGCATCCAAAGCTTTAATAATCGGCATTCCATAAATCGGGCTTGAAGGATCGTCTTCGGCAGCCGGGTTTACAACGTCGTTGGCACCAATCACGATCACCACGTCGGTATTGTTCATCTCGTTGTTGGCATCTTCCATTTCGACGAGTTTTTCGTATGGAACATCGGCTTCGGCAAGCAAAACATTCATGTGTCCCGGCATTCGTCCGGCAACCGGGTGAATGGCGTATTTCACTTCGACACCTTTCGAAGTCAGCAGGTTATCCAGCTCATGGCACAAATGCTGAGCCTGTGCCACAGCCAATCCGTACCCCGGAACGATAAATATTTTTTGGGAGTAGCTTAATAAAATTGAAGCATCGCTCAAAGAAATTTCCTTCACGGTTTTATCAGCAGCTTCGGTGCCACCAGCTCCGGCAACGCCAAAAGCGCCGATAATCACATTGAGCAGCGACCGGTTCATGGCATTGCACATCAGAATGGTGAGAATTGTTCCTGACGATCCTACTAAAATACCGCCGGTAAGCATCGCCTGGTTGCCATAAAGAAATCCACCCATCGCAGCAGCAACACCCGTAAACGAGTTGAGCAACGAAATAACAACCGGCATATCGGCTCCGCCAATAGGCATCACGAAAGTTACCCCATAAACCAGCGCAGCAACTGCAAAAAGATAAATCGGCAGGTTATTGTCGGTCTGAGGTTTCATGAAAAGGATCAAAACAAGTGCAACCAGCATCACCACCAGGAAAGTAAGGTTTACAATCCTGAGCACCGGATGTTTGATGTCGCCGATACGGCCATCGAGTTTTCCAAAAGCAATCATGCTTCCGGCAAAGGATACACCTCCGATCATTAATCCCAGCAAAATAGCGATACCTTCGCCATTTAGCATGTGCGAGGCATCCAGCGAAGCAAAATGATTCTGCATTTTGGGGAATTCCATCAACGAAATTAAGGCGGCGCAGGCACCACCCATTCCATTAAATATCGAAACCATCTGAGGCATGGCCGTCATTTTTACTTTAACGGAGGCGTACCAGCCCACGAACGAACCAATAGCCAGCGCAACTACAATCCAGCCGATGTTATGAATACCTTTGGATTCATAGGTCCCGTCAGCAAGCTGAACATTTGTTTTATGAAAAAGGATGGTAAAAAGAATAGCGGCTCCCATACCGGCAGCGGCCCAAAGGTTTCCTGAGCGCGCCGTGGCGGGGTGACTCAACTTTTTCAATCCAAGGATGAAAAGTATGGAAGCTACCAGATAAGAAAACTCAAGTATCGAGAGCTGGGAGGTCAAATTTGTGAATGTTTCCATATTTTGCCCTCCTAATTTTTCTTTTTCTTAAACATTTCCAGCATCCTGTCGGTAACCACAAAACCGCCCACAACATTGAGCGTACCCAGAATGACGGCTACAAAACCGAAAATGAGCGAAAGCGTGTTTTCCGCATGACCCATCACGATGATAGCGCCGATAATTACTACGCCATGGATGGCATTACTTCCCGACATCAGCGGGGTGTGAAGCACCGCCGGAACATGCGAAATGACTTCTATTCCAAGAAACACCGACAAAGTGATGATAAAAATCATCTCCTTGTATTCCAGGAAAAACTTAAAAACTTCTTCCATGAATATTATTATTTATTGATTGATAACTGATTTAATTCGTTCGTGTACAATTTCAGATTGATGCGTTACGGCAGTACCTTTAACAATGTCGTCGTCCCAGTTGAGGTTTAGCCCGCCATCTTTGGTGATGATGAGTTTAAGGAAGTTGATCACATTCTTGCCAAACATTTTGCTGGCATCTGTTGGAATATCGGTTGGTAAAGCTGAATTGCCGATGATTTTAACGCCGTGATGAATAACGGTTTCGTTGTTTTTGGTCAACTCGCAGTTGCCACCGGTGCTGGCGGCGAGGTCGATAATTACCGATCCTGGCGCCATGGCATCAACAGTCTCCTTTTTGATGAGGATTGGCGCTATTCTTCCGGGAATCTGAGCAGTGCAGATAATCACATCACTTTTGACAGCCTGATCGTGGATGGCTTTTGCCTGGCGTGCCTTGAATTCGTCGGTTTGTTCCACGGCGTAACCACCTGCCGACTTATCATCAACGGCGCCTTCCACTTCCAAAAATTTCCCTCCTATGCCCACAACTTCTTCTTTAACCGCAGCCCTCACATCAAAAACATAAACCACAGCCCCGAGTTTCCTGGCCGTTGCGATGGCTTGCAATCCGGCAACACCGGCGCCAAGAATAAGCATGTTGGCAGGTTTAATGGTTCCGGCTGCCGTCATGAACATCGGGAAAAACTTAGGCAGCGTGTTGGCGGCCGTTAACACCGCTTTATATCCGGCAGCTGTGGCTTGCGACGACAAAATATCCATGGCCTGGGCGCGGCTGGTGCGGGGAATGACATCAAGACTAAAAGAAGTTACCTTTTTCTTCGCTAAGTCTTTTACAATTTCCTTATTGAAATAAGGATTCAGAACGGCGGTAAAAATCTGGCCTTCTTTTAAAAGTTCAGATTCCTCTTTTGTTGGCGGGTTAATCTTTAAGACAAGATCGGCATTTTTGATGACGTTGGCTTTTGAATCCACCTTCGCTCCTACCTGCTGATAATCTTCGTCAGTAGCAAAAGCGCGTTCGCCGGCGCCTTTTTCGACGAGCATGGTAACATTCATTTTAACCAAGGTCGAAACACTTTCGGGAAGCATGGCAACCCGGTTTTCAAATTCTGGCTCTTTAAGCAATCCTAGGATCATATTTTGAGGATTTAAATATTTTGCTGGCAAAAGTAATGCTTTGGAGTTATTCGGGCGATGATAAAACTACAAAATTCAGCCATCGTAAAGTGATCCAATTATTGAAGGTATACTTTGGATGGTAAAGATGGGATTGAAATGTCCGGTGCTTTGATATAGAAAACGGATTGTAGGACGATATCATATGGCGAAAAACAGTTCGCCTCAAAAACCAATATTTCTCATTCCAAAGTATTCAAGGTTTTATCAAAATCAAAATGGGTATAAAATCCCCTGGTATGAAAGCTAATATCGATTCGGCCACAACCCGTTCATATTTCATTAACCCAGGTTTAAAATGCCGAGCCTCCATCACCTTCGACTGGATGGTTTCTACATTTTCCTGCATCAGCCAACCATGAATTGCCTCGCCATTGAACGAAAACCTGATAAAATACCTCATGTATCAAATTATTTGAAGCATCGAAAATGGTTGTTTGTTTCCCAATGTATCGGATGTTTCTATTGGCAGTAATTCGTTCAGGCTTTAATCAGACTCCGTATTAAGGCTAAATTAACAATGGTACAATTACTAAACAGTTATTGTACAACTTCGGTTCTACTATAATTATCTTGTATTGTTGATATAGTTTAAATATCTTTGCAACAGGCAGCTAAAACTGCGGGGAAATGTTACACTGATTGGACTGATCCGCCAGTAGTCGGACAAGTTATGCACTGATTTTTAAGACTATTTTTTAAATGAAATAATTTTAAATTTTTACATCAATGGCACGAATTGAAGCTGGTATTTTAGGTGGATTTTCAGGACGGATAGGAAATGTAGTAAGTTGCCTGAGGCACGGGAAATACTACCTGCGCACCTTACCCGCAAAGGTAAATCATCCGAATACGGAGAAGCAACTGGCACAGCGGATGCGGTTTTCGCTGATCCAGCAGTTTTTGAAACCCATCAACAAATTTATTCATATGGGTTTTGGGGCTTACACTGATGGTCGGTCAGCGTATAACGCGGCGATGTCGTACAACCTGGAACATGCCCTCACAGGAACTTACCCCTCATTAAGTATTGACTTTGCCAAAGCACGGGTTAGCAGAGGCAATTTGTCCGGCACCCCGAATGCAACGATGCAGCAAACCGGAACAAATGAAATTACCGTTACATGGGAAAATGTAGCCGGGGATAAAGGCGCCAGGGATTCCGACATTGCAGTTGTATTATTTTTTGATCCCACAACAAAATACGTTGGCTCATTTACCAACGCAGGCAGAAGAATTGACGGTCAAGCCCACATAATTGTGCCAGAAAATACCGGCAACAAAAAACTTTATGGTTACCTGTGTTTTATCAATGAAGCAGCGCTGGCTGGGAAACTCAAACCTGAAAACATTTCGGATAGCTGCTTTTGCGGGATGGTGCAGGTAGGTGGGTAAAATGTGGGTTCTAACATTTGGGAAATGCCCGGATATGCTAATGAGTATGATGGTTATTAATTATGGAATGTTTGGAAAGATCCAGGCAACCGATCTTCCGATTCAAAACCAGACTTTACATTTCGACAATGGAAAACTGTTTTTTTGCTCCAAGCGATTCGTAGGCAAATTCCGTCCATTTGATCCGCTCTTCCCATGACAGGATGCCGGAATTTTTCAGTTCAAAAAGGATAAGGTAGCCATGCGGTTGGTTGAGCTGGTCGAGGTAATGGAAGAGTTGTTTGTAGGTTCTTTCCATATTTGTATTTGAACGTTTTATTTTAAGTTCCAGCACAAAAATATCACCATTGAATTCGATGACCAGGTCGGTTCGTCCGCGGCCTACTGCCATTTCACGTGCGATTGAGCCGCCACCGTTCACGATTCGTTGCAGGAAGGCCATCAGCAGCAATTGTTTTCCACTTTTGTGGTAGCTGAAGCCATCGAGCCAGCTTTCGGAATGTTCGCGGTAAAAATCCTGGAATTCGCGCAGCAGCGCATCCATGTCGAGATGCCCATCGGGTTTTATGAACCATTGTGGTGATACTTTGGGGAGAATATTGGTAACAAAACTTTGATTTAAATAGCTGAGGATAGTTTCTTTATAGATATCATTAAGAATTACTATCCCGACATCAGTTTTTTTAATAAATCCCAAATCCTGTATATAATGCATGTTATCTTCAAAGTTATCAGACACAATATCAGCCCCGGAAATTAAGGCATCCATTAGCGGGAACACGCTTTCATCCAACAATTTATCTATCAAACTGTCGAGATGGGTGTCCCTGCGCATGATGAGGTTTTCTTTGGCCTGATTGACTATTTCGATGGTAACGGGTTTTAAAGTGTCGCCATGCAGAATTTTATAGGTTATTTCCCTTGCCAATGCGTTTACTAACCAGGGCTGTCCTCCGGTAAGCGAATACATCAAATCAATAATTTCATCTGTAAATACCTGACCGCCTTCATCGGTGTATTGTTGTAACAGTCCATCAATCTGAGGTTTGTTAAAATTATTGATTGTTAATGATTTAGCTTTGATATTAAAAGGAGAACCGCTGCCTATGGATTTGTCGTTTTCCCGTACTTTTTCCTTGTATTCCCTTACATCGCGCAAACCTACCAATGCCACCGATGAGGGAAATGCCTCAGGGCGGTACTGAAAGCCGTCGCGCAACTGGCGAAGGACGGAAATCAGGGTATCGTCGTACAATGCATCAATCTCGTCGATTAAAAGTACCAAAGCTTTAGGCAAATCCCTGGTCCACTGGGTCACAAAGTCCTTGAACGACATTCCGGCTGCCCTGTCAAAATGTTTGGGCCAATATTCCTCGGGTAAAAAGGATTTGGCAGATTCAATGATGGCCCTGTTGATATTTTTATTGGCATCATCAACGGTGATACT
>CAJATL010000009.1 GCA_903944895.1 uncultured Bacteroidota bacterium | reverse complement strand
GGCAGCGAAGCCGCCACCAACCCCCACCCTCCCAAAATACGCCAAATACCTTGTCATTTCGACCGTAGGGAGAAATCTAAAAAGTATAACCGGACACTCAATCATATTAGGTCACAATTTAAGGGTACAATCCGGAAAGTGGATACTTTTGTCCCGGGTAAAACAAACAGGGTGCTTAAACTGTTTTAATGTTGTTTTAAATTTATAGGAAGGAAGCTAAGATGACAAAAGAAAAAATTAATGTCGAAAATATCAAATGCCATGGATGCGCAAACACCATCCGCAAAGAAATCGCCAAACTTGATGGCGTAAAGGAAGTAGAGGTTGATGTTGAAAATGCCTGTGTGACCGTTGATTTTGATGAGGCCGTTCAAAACAAAGAGCACGTTATTAACCGGCTCACAAAACTTGGGTATCCCGAACAGGGCGAAAACTCAATAAAATCGACCGTGGTTTCTTACGTGAGTTGCGCCATTGGCCGGGTTTCCGGCGAATGAAACGACAGATTTTTAAACAATAGAAAAGCCGCCATCTTCCCAGTTTGGCGGCTTTATTTCAAAATCAAAACAGTTAATAAACTTAAACAAAAACCATGAAAAAACTTAAAAACTTATAGCGGTACGAAAGTTTGCTTGATGATGCTTTCGGTAGCCAGCAACAAAATCACAAAAGCTACCAGTAAAATGTAAAAAGAAACCTTTGGATTAACATGAACCCTGTTCTTTTGTGTAAAGCTTAAAAGTAAGTATCGTAAAGTTGCCATATTATTTAATTTGTTGCTGTGTTGATAAGATGAAAAAGTCAAAAAAAAGGTTGCGCCACTTTGTGTTTTTTTCGTTTATTTTTTTTCTCTTCAGCTAAAACCCCTTACAGCCCTTCATTTTTCAAGATGTAACGACCCATCATTTTCCAGGCAGTCCGGAGTTCTTCAACCGACAACATGACTCCAAAAAATTCTTCCTTTATTTCCTGAAAGGCCATAATTTACTAAGTTTGCACCCAAAGTTTGGGGCTACTGTAAAATCGGTCCTGAATATTAAATTGCTGATTTGATGGATAAAATAATCCCAAAAGGAAAGACATTCAAACCATCGATTTAACATGCAAACCATAAACATAAAAAAACATTCGGATACATGTCGTTAGCAAAAAAGCAAAAAAAAGGCGTCCTTTTACCACCTGCTGTTGGGTATTCCCTAAAAATAATGGCCGGTCTTTTTACCAGAAATCAAGTTTCGGCAAGGTATTATCCCCGTCTTGTCATCATTACGCTGATCAACCTGATTAACTATCCATTCAGAACCTGGGAGCGCCTGCTGATAAACCCCGGATTTAAAAACGAAGCCATCAAAAATGATCCGGTTTTTATCGTCGGGCACTGGCGAAGTGGCACTACTCACCTTCATAATCTGCTTTGTCAGGATGAAAGGCTCGGGTTTGTCACCACCTATCAAAGCGTTTTTCCTGATACGCTGCTTGCCGGATTGGGGCGGTTTATTTTTGGCGGTTTTACAAAACTGCTCATCCCGGGCACCCGCAAAGGCGACAATGTTAAGCTGGATACCGCCAATCCGCAGGAAGAAGAATTTGCACTTGGCGACAAAACTCCTGTTTGCTTTTACTATTTCTGGATGTTCCCTAAAAATATCAGGAATTATTACGACCGCTTCATCAGGTTTCGGGGAATTCCGGATTCACAACTTCAATCCTGGAAAAACGATTACAAACTGCTGATCAAAAAGGCGCTGAAAAACACAGGCAGGGTTCAGTTTCTCTCAAAAAATCCTCCGAATACCGCACGCATTAAGGTTTTGCTCGAAATGTTTCCGAATGCTAAATTCATCCACATTCACCGTAACCCGGTGGAGGTGTTCCTCTCGACCCGGCATTTTTATTCAAAAATGCTTCCCTATCTTCAATTACATTCGATTACACAGGAAGAGATCGACTACCATATTTTTGATATCTATAAAAAACTGATGAGCGATTTTCTGGAACAGAAAACGCTTATTCCAGCCGCTAACTTTGTTGAGATCGCCTTTGATGATCTCGAAAAAGACCCGTTGAATAATCTGAAGCATATTTACGAAAAGCTTGATTTGCCCGGATTTGAAGATGCTTTACCCGCTTTTACCAATTACAGGCAAAGTATGGACAGCTACGAAAAGAACAAACATACCATCAGCTCTGATTTGTTGGAGAAAATCCGACATGAATGGGGTTTTGCCATGAAACATTTCAACTATGCCGTTCCCGAAAACATCGGAATTACAAATGAATAAATTTTTCACATGCTATGTTTTTACGCTTTTATTCCTCGCCGGCTTTACTGCATTTGGCCAGGACGAAGGCAACTGGAAATTGAAAAAGAATAAAAATGGTATCGAAATATTTACCACCGCAACCGACACTTCGGCTTTTATGGCCTTCAAAGCCAGGATGACGATACAGGGATCGGTCGGCGCATTTGTTGCTGTTTTGCAGGATTTGGACCACATGCCCAATTGGGGCTACAATATCGAATATGCCCGGTTGCTCGAAAAATCCGGCGACACCCTGCAAATCTATTATTCTGAAGCATCCGTGCCATTCCCCTTTGCCAATCGTGACGGAATTTACCTGAACCGCTTCATCTGGAATAGACAAACCCGACAACTAAAAGTTGACATCGAACTGCTGCATAATTACCTCGAAGAAAAGGAAAAACTGGTTAGAGTTAAAGGAAATGGCGAATGGCTCGTCAATGTACTCAAGGATGGCAGCCTGGAAATGATTTTCAGGATGCAGGTTGATCCCGGAGGCGAAATCCCAGCCTGGCTTGTGAACATGTTTATCGACGAAACGCCTTACGAAACGATGGTCAATATCAGGGAGATGATGAAAAAGCCGGAATACCGGCAGCGGAAATATGAATTCATCAATTAAGGAGAGTTCAGAAAAAACAGGTTATTCCATCATTTTCTTAACGGTAAACTCGTCGTCCTTTAATCCCTGATCAAAACTAATTTCGGCCATTACAATTTTGGTTGAAGATCCCTTTTTCAAATCCTTCATCAGCACCTCTTTTGCGTACCAGTATTTTCCTTTTTTGGCGTATTGGTAGGTAGCCAATTTGAAATAGGTGCCCTTTGTGTCGAAATATTCCATTTTAATGGGATAATTGTTGGCTTTGTTGAGTGTAACAATAATTTTGGAATAATTTGATTTTTTGGTTCTGGGGACCAGTTCCAGCGTATAGTTTTCGGGATCGGCCGAAGGCTTTAACGAAGGTGCGTATTTTTCGGTGTACGAACGGCTATCCATATCCTCGTAAGAGAAATCGGTACCGGTAAATGCCTGGCTTTTCGATAGAAAAGTAATTTTTACAGGTTCGTCAAATGCTGGCATAAAAAGCCACATCACATCTCCGGGCAGCGACAATGTGGAAACTCCGGCCTGCGATTCGGGTTTGGTATATTTGTACATCTTCCGGTCCTTACCCTTTTGCTTCAACAAAGCTTCTTTGGTTTTTACTTTTCCATCCTTTTCAGTCAGCGTCATCTGCATTGTGGCCACTTTATCCTTTGGCGCCGACATCAGGTTGTCCATGTATTTAAGCAGAGAATCGGCATTTTGTGCGGTTACAGGGCTGCAATTCAACAATAAAAAAAATAGTACTGTTGGAATTAGGTTTTGATATTTCATAAGCTTGGATTAAAATGATCTTTATTTTTTTTCCGGTGTGCCAAAATCAGAATTACGGGTAGCAAGGTCATGGCGCCAAGGCTTGAGCCAACCATGCTGAGCGTAAGAAGTAAGCCAAAATATTGTAGCGGCACCATTTCAGAAAATACCAGGATCAGAAAACCGGTTGAAACCGAAATCACATTGATAATAATGGCCTTACCACTGACGATAATCGTATCTTCGATAGCCAGCCTGGCATTGCCGGTAATTTTTAAAGTGCTGTTAAAATGTGAAATGATGTGAATCGAATAATCGATGCCGATTCCAAGAGCCACGCTTGCAACAAGAACTGTGGCAATATTGAGCGGAATCCCGGTAAATCCCATCACTCCAAAAAGTATGGTAATGGTGGCGATAATCGGGATGGCCGAAAAAAACCCGCTGGATAGCGATCGTAAAATCAGCGAAACCAACAGGATCGAAAAAATAACTGCAATGGTGATACTGGCAATCTGGCTGTTGATCAGGCTCCTGTCCATGGTAATATCAACAAAGGGCATTCCGGTGATGCTTATCCGGCAACCTTCCCGGGAGTGTTGCTCAATAAATGTATTCATGTATCCGGCAAAAACCTTTTTGGAGTTATTATCCGGCGATTTGAACTTCGATATAATAATGCCTTCGGTAAGATCTTCATTTACAAAACGCTTCAAAGCATCATTTCCATCCAGCAGAAACCATAACTGTTCAATTTTTTCCTGATCATCGGGTATGCCCATTTCATCAGAAACGGCTTCGTTTAACTGAGCGATAAGATCGGCCAGGGATTGTGTGGTGTAAATATCGGGGCTTTGCTCCATGTACTCGCCGGCTTCGAGCATGGTTTTTAAAACTTCAGGATTTTGCATATCGCCTTCAAAAAGGACGAAAACAGGTTTGGTCCCTCCAAATTTCTCAACCATAATGCGTTCGGCTTCACGGGTGGGATTTCCCTTTTCAAAATAATCCTGAATATCGACACTCCGCCTGATAAAAAACATGCCAACGATACTTATCAGGATAAGAACAGTCCAGGTAGTCAGCACATATTTTGGATGTTTGAACAATAACACATTCAGCCTGAGAAGGAGTTTCTCCGATAAAAACGATTTTTTGATTTTTCCGGTAAAAAGGTTTTTATTTCTTATTTTGGAGGTGGTGACATCAAGCAGGGCGGGCACAAAAAATATGGATAACATGCTGGCAAAAAAGGTTCCAAGTGCCGTGAAAATTCCAAAAGCCATGATCATATTCAGGTATGAACCAAAAATAAACGAAACGAAACCGATCATGGTGGTTACTGCTGCAAGCAGAATGGGAATCATAACAAATTCGACGGCTTTGCGAATGGCTTCATCGCGATTGGTTATCCTGAGCTGGTTAATCCGGTTCAGCACATGGATGGTGTAGGCACTCCCAACTGCGAGTAAGATGATGGGAATGTTGTTTGAAATCATCGACATTCTATAATCCAAAAGTGACATGACGCCCAAAGTCCAGACAATGGCAATAACTGCCGTTAATATTGGCAAAATCACGCCCTCAACCGATCTGAAACTTATCAGCAGGATTAGCGCAATCAGTATAAATGCAATGGGAAGGAGCCGCATCAGATCTCGCCGCATCAGATCGGAAATATAGTTGACGAGCATCGGAGAACCGATATAATAAAGCTTTTCAGGAATGTTGAGTGCCTGTGTTTTCGCAAGAACCGTTTGTGCGACAGTTCGCACATCAGCGCTGTCGCTCAGTGTAAAAATAATTATTGTAGATGTGCCGTCCTCCGAAACAATCGATCCCCGGTACATTTCGTTGGCCTTCACATTATTTTTTAATTTTTCCAGGGCCTCAGGTGTTTCCGGCAAATCATATTCATCAACCAGCCTACCGACTTCAAAGCCGGATTCTTTACCTTTAATATTGATAATATTGGTAAGGCTTGTTACCGAAGAAATCCCTTCAATTTGACCCAGTGAATCGGTGATCGCTCTTACGTGTTCCAGCACTGCGGTGCGGTAAACATCCTCAGTTTCAAGAATGACGATCCCCATGCTGTTTCCGCCGAAATTTTTGCCGATACGTTTCAGCAATGCTGCATCCGGGTCATCATCAGGCAGCGACCGTAGAATATCTGCATCGATGCCGAGATTTTTAAGCTCATAACCTGCAAAAATGGTCGAAAATATGACAAACAAGATGATCAGCCATCGGTAAGTCAGCGTTTTCCCGGTAATTGTTTTCACAATAAAAAGTATTTGATTTAGTCGTGTGCAAAAATAGTAATTGAAATGTTTTATTCCGGTTAAAAAATCGGTTTTACATATTTCCGGCAGAAGTGCTTAAAAAAATCCAATAATAACTACAATCCGGTTTATATTCATTCACTTGAAGCCTTTAGCCAATATCAGGTAAATGGCCTGAAAATTACCCGCAAAATGGCTTTGTGAATAGGGCTTTATCACTGTCGGAAAATCAATGATAACGAAACAATTAACATTAGATATCTTTTGTTAGCCATATTAGATTATGCCTTGTAAAATCAAATGTTTGCGGAATTGCGGATTAGTTTGTATGAGATTTTTTTTACTTTTGCCATTGATCAAAAATAAATGAAGGAAATTTTCAATCCAACACTTATTTATATGTTTAAAACTTCAATTTAATCAAAAATCATTGACAATCAAAAAATTAATAAACAATTTATTATGAAACATTTTTTACTTACAGGAATATTATTTTTCGCTGTGGCCTTCAGTCTTGTTGCCCAGCAGTTGTCGAATCCAGGATTTGAGGCATGGGAAGATGCAGGAACCGTGGCAGATGAACCTGTAAAATGGAGTTCGATAAAAACGTCGGATGCCGGCGACTTCATCAACAATTTTGCGCCTGTTGTCTGGGGCCAGAGTTCCGACGCCCACAGTGGCAGTTATTCGGTTGAAATCACCAATGTGATGTCGATCGTCATGGCAACCGGCACCCTAACCAATGGAAGGGTTCACGCCGAAGTTACTCCTGCCAATGGCTATGTTTTTACCGACCCTGCCGACGAAAAATGGCACATGGTGATGACCTCACGTCCCGACAGCGTGGTTATCTGGGCAAAGTATACACCACAGGGCGGCGATACTGCACAGGTAAAAGTTTTGCTTCATAAAGGGGCTGGCACCTTGCCTCCAAAACCTGAAAATCAGGAAAACAGGGTTGGATTTGCCCAGATCAACATTACCGCTCAGGTAAACGAATGGACCCGGTTTTCTGCTCCGTTTACTTATTCGTCAGACGACAATCCTGAATACCTGCTTACAGTGCTCACCGCAGGAGCCGGCACATTAGCCGTTGAAGGAAGCAAAGTGTTTTATGATGACTTCGAGCTGATTTATGGTTCAAACAGCATCGGCGATGATGTGGCAAAAAATAAAAATCTGATTTATTTATCCGATCAGTCGTTAAGATTTGACAGGTTTGCAAATCATGTGTCAGATCAGGCAACAGTTGAAATTATTGATCTTCGGGGTGCAGTTGTTTTCAAATCAGCTATTATCAGCAATGAAGTCAACATCGGAAAACTACATATGACACCTGCGCTTTATGTCGTAAGAATATCCGGACAGGAAATCAGCTACTCACAGAAGTTGTACCTCAATTAGTCATTTACAGGGATTTTGGTACAGCGAAATTTAACCTAATCAGTAAAAAAAAAACAACCCTTTTAATGAAAATGATATCCGCTTATTTGCGAAATCTGAAGGAGATTTTCTTTATCCTTTCTTTTATTCTGATTGCTGGATCGGCCATTTCACAAAATAATGGGTATTTCAGTGGCATGGTGCTGAGTGAGGAGGATGGAAAATCTTTGGTTGGCGCAAGCATCAAGGTGCAGAAAAATCCCACTTTGGGTGCAGCATCTGATATAAGTGGCCGCTTTTTGCTTGAACTTCCTGCCGGTAACTACAAATTTGTAGTATCCTTCACTGGCATGCGCTCTGATACGATTATCGAAATAATTAATGCCGGGCAAACCATCGAAAGGGTCATCACCTTAAAGGCTTATACTTCAAAACTTTCGGGTGTTGAAATTAAAGTTGGAAGACTTGACCAGAAAATGGAAAAACTTACGGTTTCGATGGAGGTCGTGCAACTCGAGCAAATCGAGAAAAAGAATATCACAAAAATCGAAACAATACTGGATCAAACCCCCGGGCTAAATATTCTCGACGATGAGCCACAGATCAGAGGAGGCAGCGGATTTACCTTTGGCGTTGGCAGCAAAGTTGGCGTGTTTGTCGATGATATGCCCGTGTTATCCGGCGATGCCAACAGACCCTACTGGGATTTTATCCCGGTTGACAACATCAAGCAGATCGAAGTGGTCAAGGGTGCTTCTTCGGTACTTTCAGGTTCATCATCGCTGAGCGGGGCCATTTACGTCCGTACGGCATTTCCCGGCCTTGAGCCAGTGACAAAGGTTAAAGTTTACGGTGGTTTTTACAATAATCCAAAATACAGCTATATGAAATGGTGGGAGCAGTCTCCCGTGATCGGTGGCGCCAGCTATCTTCATTCGCGTATAGTAAAAAATACCGACATCATCATCGGTGCCAGGGTAAAATACGACCATGGTTACGAAGGACCACCCGTAACACTGCCTAACGTTGTTGATACGATTACAAAATTCAGCGAATCACAACTGACCGAGAAAAAAATCGGGCTGAACTTCAATATCCGGCACAGGAATCAGAAATTTCCGGGATTGAATTATGGGCTGAATGGCAACATCATGTACGAAAAAACAAAAATGATGCTGGCCTGGCTCGACGATTCGACAGGTTTTTACCGGGCTTATCCCGGCGCAGTTGTCCTCCAGGACCATTTCATTTATTATCTCGACCCCTTTGTAAACTATTATTCCAAAATGGGATTTAAACACAGTTTCAAAGCCCGCATGATGTACAATAATAATGAGATGACAAATAACCAGTCGGTTCGCAATACCGTGATTTTTACTGATTACAACTACCGGAGGGATTATCCCAACCTGAATGGATTTCATTTTATCGGTGGCTTTTCGACACAATACACCATGACCCATGCAAAGATTTATAATGCCTCCGGGGATGATGACAATACACTTTTTAATTTGTCAGGCTATGCCGAAATTGAAGACGAAATCCGCAAAACAATTAATTTCTCTGCTGGCGTCAGGTTTGATTACAACTCGCTCAACGGTTTTGCCGGCGACGTAAAAACCATTTTCCGGGCAGGGGCTTCTTTAAAGATGATGCAGGAAACCTACCTGAGGATGTCCATCGGACAGGGTTATCGTTATCCAACCATAGCCGAACGTTTTGTAAAAATCAACCTGGGAACTTTTGGGGTTTTCGACAACCCGGAATTGGTGCCGGAAACCAGCATTAATGCTGAAATCGGACTGAGACGCGGTTTGAAATTTGCCAACTTCCTGGGCTATTTTGATATTGCTGTTTTTCAACAGGACTACAAAAACACCATCGAGTACCTTTTCGGGTTCTGGGATCCTACTTACACCTTTGCAATTGGCGGTTTCAAGTTTTTAAATACCGGCAAATCCAGAATTGTGGGTGTTGATGTTTCGCTAAACGGAAAGGCTCAAATCAGCGATAATCTCGTAATGAATACGTTGATTGGCTATAATTACATCCTGCCCCGGTCGCTCGAACCCGATTATATTTTTGCCAACGATTACAATCCCACCGGACATACCGATTTCACTTTTACAAATACCAGCGTAAATCCGGAAGGCGATATCTTAAAATACAGGTTTTTGCACACTTTAAAAGGCGATATCGAATTTGAGTACAGGAAGTTCACTCCGGGTTTGAGTATAAAATATTTTAGCAAAATCGAAAATCTCGATAAAGCCATTGCCGATTTTGAGCGTGCAACCAACGCAACGGGAGGCTCGGTTCAACCCATCGAGTACATGAATTATTTTTACAACAACAACAATGGCAATCTGGTTATCGATTTTCGGTTGAATTATGCTTTCAACGAAAAACACAAAATTGCTCTAACCGTCAATAATCTCACAAACCGGTGGTACTCCTTGCGGCCACTGAAAGCTGAGGCCGTGAGAAGCATTATGCTGCAATATTCGCTGAATCTTTAAAGCAGGAAAGGAATTATAGCTTTCCGGTTTTTGGGATAATCCGCAAAAGTTTTTTTGTACCAGCGGTGGTGGTCAATGGCCCGTGGCAACAGATTGACCAAAGTCCAGAGGAAAAATGAAAACGACGGCAAACACCAGGTGAGCAGCGCAAAGCCACCCCACTCGATAATTTCACCAAAAAAATTAGGGCACGAAACAAATCGAAACAAGCCCCCGAAAGGAATTTTATAATCCGCACCATTACTTTTTCTTAACCGGATGAGTAAATGATCGTGGTATTGATTGATGAAAAATCCGGCGATAAACAGCATCAATCCGGCGATAAACCGGATGTCGTAAAACCATGATTCTGGATAAGGCAACGACAAACTTCCAAGCCAGTAGCCATTGATGAAGCCATTGATGATGTTAAAGAAGAACGCCATCCCCACGATGCTTAACGGCATCTTTTTACGGTTCGTTTTGATGCGCATCGGGAAAATGAGTGTGCGGTTCACATAATGTGTTATCCATAAAAATGAAGCGATCGTGATAATCATTTCACCGAAGTTATCTCCGGAAAAAACAAAAAACGAAAAAACTGCAAGCGCTGGAAATTCCATCAGGAACCATCCCAGCCGGTTGTCGATCATTGGTCCCCAGTTTTTTTGGGTATGGCGGCCATAAGGCGCAGTTATTTTGAGAAGCACAGGAAATAGCAGAACGGCAATTCCAATCCAGGCCAGCACAACGATGTCGAATATTTCTTTTGAAATCATGGGGCTAAACTAAATTATTTTCTTCAAACCAGGTAAAAGTGTCTTTAAGTGTTTCCCTGATGGGACGCGGATTAAAGTTCAGTTCATCCATGGCTTTTTGGTTTGAAATATTTCTACTCGAATTTTTGAGGATTTCGAGCGATTCGGCAGTGTAAAGCGGATGCTGGCCCGAGAGTTTTGCCCAGCTCCTGATAAAAGGTAGCCCGGCTTTCGTAAGCCAGGTTGGCGCCAGAAATTCGGGTGTTTTCCGGTTTGTGAGTTGCCCGATCGTCAGAGACAGATCTTTCAGGCTTAGCCAGTGCCCTGATAAAATATAGCGCTCGCCGCTTCGCCCTTTTTTTGCAGCCTGAATCGCAGCATCGGCAACATCTCTCACGTCAACAAAATTATAACCTCCCGGCACGAGCATCGGCAACTGGTTTTTGAAAATTTTAATCAGCGCCTGCCCAAGATAGGAAGGCTGATAATCATTAGGGCCGATAATGGCTGTAGGATTTAAAATCACTGCATCCAAACCTTCTGCGGATGCGTCAATTACCAATTTTTCAGCTTCAGCTTTAGAATTTTCATAAGCTATTTTTGAGGTCGGAATCAAAGGATTGGTTTCATTCATGATCTGCCCGTCCCCAAAGGATTTTAGCGTGTGAATGGTGCTAAAATGGATGAGTTTTTTTACGCCAGATTCCTTGCATGCTTCAATTACGTTGCCTGTTCCTCTGACGTTAGTGTCATACACGCGTTTGTTGTCGTTTTGATCGATTGAGATTTGTGCAGCGAGGTGGTAAACCACATCCACACCGGTAAACAACGGGATGAGGGTTTCTTTGTCGAGAATATTTCCCCGGATAACCTCAACCCCGTTTTCGGGTAACCTGCTTTTATGCTGATGAACCAGGACGCTGACTTCGTCTCCCTGACCGATCAGTTGTTTGCACAGGGTAACCCCAACATGCCCGCTTGCTCCGGTTACAGCTATTTTCATTGGAATTTTATCGTTTAAAACGTCAACCATTAAAAGTGGCAACGTCGTCAAAGATAGAATTATTTAAAAATCCTTCATCAGGATTGATGATGTTGTGATGCCAGCCGGCAATATTTACGCTTAATTTCATTCATCCTCCGTGCAAACGCAACCATTTTTTTTATTTCACCGTCTAATATTGTACAATGCAAAACGTTCTTTGAGTGATTTGACTAACTTTGTGTTAAGTCGGTTAATAAGGCTAAAACTTCAGGCAAAATTTATCTCAATTTGAATCAGCAGGAAATCATAAAAGGTTGTATCGATCGAAGCAACAAGGCTCAACAGGCTTTGTACAATCTTTTTGCTGATGATATGTTTGGAGTTTGCCTCTATTATTCGCCCGACCGGTCGGAGGCAGAGGATACGCTGCACGAGGGCTTCTTAAAAGTTTTCAATAATATTGCAAGTTTTAAAGGAGAAGGCTCGCTAAAAGGTTGGATCCGGAGAATCATGGTGAATACTGCCCTTGAAAAATTCCGGAAAAAAAGCCCGCTTTACGTCCTCGATAATGACGGCTACGAAACTGTCGGCGATGTTGACCGCGAAAATATTATCAGTAATATTTCTGCCGACGATCTGATTACGCTTATCCAGGGACTTTCGCCACAATACAGGATGGTTTTTAACCTTTACGCCCTCGAAGGCTACTCACACAAAGAAATCGCTGAAATGATGAAAATATCTGAAGGAACGTCGAAATCAAACCTGGCAAGGGCCAGGGCGATACTTCAGAAAAAAGTAAAAGAGTATTTTTATATTTCGTCTAAAACACATAATGGCTGACGACAAAAAGCATATTGATCAACTTTTTAAGGATTATTTATCCGGCTACAAAGCACCGGCACCAAAAGGTGCGTGGGAGCGGCTTCAGGCAGAAATGCAACCGAAAAAAAAGCAGTTGCCTTTGATGTATCTGAGGCTTGCTGCTGCTGCAATTTTGTTGTTAATCGCATTTTCGGCAGGCTATTTCTGGTCAGAATTTAAAAATACTGATAACAGTCCGCTGGTTTCAGAAATACCAAATGATATTCAGCAAGTGGCTACACCCGAAAATGTTATCCACAATAATAGCCTTAAGGGATCAGCCGCAGAAAGTTTGGAAAACAGTATTCCTCAAACTTCCAAAAAACAAATTGCAAAAACCGATGCCGGAAAAATTGAATCTTCTCCTCTGGCGCAGGATGCTGTAAATCCTGATCCTGAAAGTCAAAAACAACCGGCTGTTCAAAATGAAATGGCTTTATCTGAAAATAAAGAAGTTTTAGCTGAAACAGCTTTACCCACTGAAAATACAGTTGTTATAACTACCGCGGAGTCAGAGAGAACTGATGACCTGGCAAACCAGATTGATCATCAGGGCAAAAACACCAGCGAACCTGAAAAAATGTCTCCGGAAATGCTTCACCAATTGCTCGTTGGCAATGATGAAGCCTACGCAGACGAAATTATTCCGAAATCAAACAAACAGCTTTCACAACAATGGAGTGTTGGCGCCCAGTTTTCGCCGGTTTATTCTTACCGCAACCTGAGCGGGGATGGTTTTTCGACTCCGGATGAACAGGTTGAACAGGATTATTTTAACAACACCGAAAATGGGTTGATGGCTTATGCGGGAGGTATCAGCCTGAATTATGGATTTAATGACAGGCTGAGCCTGGCTTCAGGGTTGTATCTTTCGCGAATCGGGCAGGAAAATGACGATGTAGTTGCCTACGACAGCCCCGACAGTCCTTATCTTTACAATCTTGCCAGTTCAGGTGGCACCGTAACCATCAATCCTCAGAAATTTGAGAAAGTAATGGTACGCGAAATTGATAATACCAAAGATTCGGTTCCTGGTGATTATATCGTAAGTGGCACGTTTGTCCAGAACCTTGATTACCTCGAAGTTCCTTTGGTTTTAAAGTACAAAATGCTCCAGAGCAGATTGTCGGTGAATTTATCAGGTGGGCTTAGTCCTGGGATTTTAGTAAACAACAGATCTTATTTTAGTGTTGATGGCGAAAAAGTTCAAACCGGCTACACCGAGAATATTAAACCGGTAATTTACAACAGCGTGATGGGTCTGGGAATCGAATATTCGATTTCGACAAAACTCTCCATCAACCTTGACCCGCTTTTCAAATATTCCTTGTCGCCGATTAACAGCAACAGCGGGATAAAATACCATCCTTATTCGATTTCGTGGTTTACAGGGATTACCTACAAACTGTAGGTTTAAATCAATCCCTTTACTTTTGGTGGCCCGGCAATAAAATCTTTCAGATAAAAAGGCTCGAAGTATGCCACATTTTCAAAATCATTTTCATTAAACTTGCGGTTTGCAAGGCTGACAAGATAATTAGCCGAAGGCGTAAAATCATCCAGAAATATGGCATTTTGTGAGGCGCTGAGCGGGGTTTTGCATTTTTCGGCTCCATCTCCTGCAAACACGATTTTGCTTTGATTTAAAAATTCAGCAAAAGATTGTTCGTCAATAATTTCAGCTTTAACCGCTCGTATCTTCCCCAAATCGAAATTAAAAATAGCCGAATAAACTTCCATCCGGCGGGCATCAATCATAGGACAGAAAAGGCAATCAGCAATTTTTTCAATTTTACCGGCTGCCATTTTAATCATACCAAAAGCCATTGCTTCAAGCGTATTTATCGCAATCAGCGGCTTATCGCCGGCATAACATAGACCTTTGGCTGCCGAAACTCCAATGCGCAGACCGGTGTAGGAACCTGGCCCCATGCTCACCGAAACTGCATCAAGATTATGCACGTTGACGCCGGTTTCCCTGAAAATCTCATCAATAAAAACCGTCAAAATGCTGGAATGCGCATTTTTTTCATCGCTTTGGCGCGATGAAATTATTTCATCATTTTCACTCAGCGCCACCGAGCAAATCTGTGTGGCTGTCTCGATATGTAGAATTTTGGTCATAGTAAAAAAATAAAGGTGTTCAACTTTTTATCATCGAACACCTGCATTAAAAATCGTATTACGTTTTATTCTTCAGTAAAAAGTTCTTCTTTGGAAACCTTTTCAATTTTTTCGCCATTTTTAAGCGTTCTCGAAACGGCGCGGTAAGGCCCAACGATTACTTCCTGTCCGGCTTCCAGACCTTCAAGAATCTGGATGTAGGTGTTATTCTGAATCCCAGATTTTACAGGAATCATTTTAGAAACTCCGTTGTCATACAAAAAAACATACTCGATAATTTTGGTGTCAACCTTTTCATTTTCATCTTTATTCTCGGCGTTGCGATCTTTATCAATTTTTTTAGAGATAATCTTACCGGTACTATCGCTGCGGGTTGTGACGGCTTGAATAGGAATGGTTAAAACGTTGTCCTCGGTTTCGGTCTGAATATCAACCGTTGTTGACATGCCAGGCCTGAATGGCGAGTAAGCAGGATTATCAGCAGGGATCAAATCCTGGTACGACTCGCGCAGCAGCCTGATCTTTACCTGAAAATTAGTAACCTGATCGGCGCTAACGCCTGCAACATCTGCCGAAGTCGCAATTTCGGTAACCAGGCCTTTGAATTTGCGGTTCAGATAGGCGTCAACTTCGATGAGGCTGGTGTCACCAAGGCTGACCCTCACAATGTCGTTTTCGTTAACCTGAATTACGGCTTCCATCGAGTTGAGGTTTGAAATGCGCATCAATTCAGTTCCCGCCGAAAACTGGGAAGCACCGGCAACACGCTCGCCTTTTTCGACGATGAGTTTTGAAACGGTACCGTTGGCCGGAGAATAAATGGCGGTTTTTGTAAGATTTTCTTTGGCTTCGCGCAACGATGCCTCGGCACTGGCAACCTGGAATTCGGCAGCTTTGATGGTTTCTTGGGCAGCTATTACTTCAGCTTTTGCTACTTCATACTGCGATTTTGCTGCATCGAAGTCGGCGTCAGAAATTACTTTTTGCTTCCAGAGCTGATCGCTTCGTTTGTACGAAAGCTCAGCATTGGTAAATTGGGCCTGCGACTGCGCCAGGCGGGCTTTGGCATTTGCCAGACTGGCCTTCTGGGATTGAAGACCGGCTTCGGTGCGCTCATAATTTGAACGATAGATTTCCGGATCAATTTTGGCCAGCAAGGTTCCCTCGGTCACTTCGTCGCCTTCTTTAACATTTAACAGCACAACTTCACCCGAAATGTAGGGAGTGATTTTAACTTCCCTTTCGGGCTGGATTTTTCCATTGGCCGAAACAGTTTCAATGAGTGTGCGCACAGTGGCCTGTTCGGTGGTGACTTTGATTTTTTCCTCAGCCCCGATAACACCTTTTGTTTTGAGTATCGCAAGAACGATGATAATTACACCGGCAATGGCGGCGATCCAGATGATTTGTTTTTTCTTCATTTTATGCAAATTTCATCGGTAGTTTAACTATTAAAACCGATGGGTAAAATTTAGGTTCAAAAGTATAAAGAAATGTTAGAGTTGATGGCAATTATTTTACCAGGTCTCTTAAAATTGACTTCACTAAAAAGAAAAGCTATGTAAGTAATTTATTCATTTTCAATTGATAAAACTAATAATAAACCCAGTTTTATTTCTTCTATAATTTCCTCAGAAATATTACCCAATTTTATTACGAAGCGCTCCTGAGAAACTGACCGAACCTGAAAACAATCTGCAGCGGAATCTTTTGCCAATCCGTTGGAGGAATCGTGTTCAATCTTGACCATCCAGGGGGCGACGCTATATTTGTCCTTCCAATCGGTTATCGGAACTATTATTTTGAGAGGTAATTTTCCTAAGGAATCTGCATTTACAATTACTGCAGGTCTTGTCTTTTTTATCTCAGCTCCTATGGTTGGGTCTAAGTTTATTAACCATACTTCACCTTGCTTCATAAAAATCTTCAAAATCAAGATTTGTAAATACCGTTAATTCTTTATTCGAATGATATTCAGCAAATAAATCATCTGCAGCAAGGTTCATTTGGTTTGTATTGCTTTGCCGACGCAACGTTTGAAGGGCCTTTTCGATCACAAAAATTCGTTTTTGAATTGGCAGTTTTTGAATTTCCTGAATTATCTCGTTAGTTTTCATTTCTTATCATTTTTAAGTTGGCAAGATACAAATTAATTGCATGATTTGTATTCCAAATACCTCAGGAAAACCTTTATGACTGCTCTAAAGAGCGACCATTGGCAAAGTCATTTTTTAAAGTTAATTTTTCAAAGTTATCGGAACTCCCATGTAAAAATCGAGAATTTTAGACTTGAAGATATAATCGTACTTTGCCCTTAAAAGTTCTGATTCTGCGGCAGTAAGCTGGCTCTTTGATAAATTATAATCCACCGAGTTTGCCATGCCAACATTAAATTTTTGCTCGGTGTAGCGGTAGGATTCTTCGAATGATTTTAATGATTTTTCGGTGGCAACGTATGTTTTAAAACCTGATTGTGCGTCGTTGTAAGCCATTTCGATGTTTTTGCGCAAAGTATTTTTGGTGAGCTGAAAATTGTAATCCTCGTTAGCGGCTGCAACTTTTGCCCGGCTGATATTTGAAGAAACCTGATATCCATTAAAAATCGGGATGTTAAGCGAAAATCCCAGATAACTGCTCTGGTTATCTTTAAACTGATCATCGAAAGGAATTTTTCCGATAATTTGCCCGGTAATCGGATCGTACTTGAAATACTGATTCGAATAATTTGTGCTCCAGCCACCGGCCATGCTGATTGTCGGGCTTAACCGACCTTTTGCGATGGCAACACTTTTGTAGGCACTCTCAACATTCAGTTCACCACTTTTAATGTCCGGCTGGTTCATTACAGCAAATTCATAAACTTCCGAAACCGGCATTAATTTTAATGCAAGTTCGATATCTAATTCAGGAATATCAATATCAAAATCAGAATTTGAAGGAAGATCAAGGATTTGCAGCAAATCCAGATAAGCCAGTCCAAGCGAATTTTCATAGTTGATAATGGTGATTTCCTCGCGGGCAAGCTGTGCCTGGACTTCCAGCAAACTGCCTCTGGCAAGCGTGCCTGCTTCAACAAGTTTATTGGTCCGATCGACCTGTTGCTGGGTAATGAGTGCCTGTTTACGCGCCACATCCAGAAGTTCCTTGTTAAAAAGCACCGAAAGATAGGCCTGGGCGATAAGCAACGAAATATCATCTTTCATCTTGTCAGCGGCAAACTGGCTCGACATGAAATCGATCTTATTCTTTTTGATGGTATTTAAATTCTGAAAACCGCCCCACAAGAGCACATTTGCATCTAATCCAAAATTCGATTGCTTTGTTTCGCGGTTGATGTAAACATAATTACTGCGGTCGAGAACCCTTCCCCAGGAATAGCTGTAATTAGCGCTTCCATTCAGATTGGGAAGAAGGTTCATTTTGCCTTCAAGCATGTTGATTTCAGAATTTTTGATGCCAAGCTCGGTCTGTTTGATCTGAATGTTGTTTTCGATGGCGTAGTAAACGCAATCTTCAAGCGTCCAAATCCTGCCCTGGCCAAACGAACCGATGCTGAGGATCATTAACACAGCAAAAACAATTGCTGTAATGGGTTTTCCGAAAATTCCTGCTTTTTTCATGTTATGTCGCTTTTTGTTAGCTTATCGCTGAGAATGGTGAATTGCAAAAGTATTATTTTTATTTGGTGCACCAATTCATCTAAAAATATGCCACTGTTGTAATGATTTGTAAATCAACAGGCAATTGTAACCCTTAAAAATATGTGTTAATTTTGTGTCCAGATAAATACATTGGTTGTTCGATTGTGGACATGAAAACTTCTTGTAGTTTTGTGCCTCCAAATCTGAATATTTCCCGATAAATACAAAGGTTTAAAAAGTTTGGTCGATTAAAAAATCAAAGCTATGAAACGATTTTTTTCGTTATTTCTTACTGCCTTGTTGGTTGTTTCATTTCCGGCATTTTCTCAGCATAATCCTGATAAATGCAGTGGGTCTCACTCTTTCAGCCGTTCGATGCTTAGCGACACTCTTGATGCGCTGAATTATGAAATTCATCTGAACGAAGTTAACACAACGGCCAAAACCATCGATGCGACAACGATTGTCCATCTCTCCTCAAAAGTTGAAAACCTTGATCATATCACGCTGGAATTGCTTGATTTGACCGTTGATGAAGTTTTTGTAAACGATATTCAGGTAAGCGGTTTTATCCACAACAGCCCGTGGCTTTTTGTACCATTATCCACACCACTAAATACAGGCGATGAGGTTGAAGTTAAGGTTTCTTATCACGGCGCGCCTTTCCATGAAGGCTGGGGCGGTTTTCATTTTAGCGGGGCTTATGCTTTTAACCTTGGCGTTGGTTTTGAGTCCGATCCTCACAACCTGGGAAAAGCCTGGTTCCCGTGTGTGGATGATTTTCAGGACAGGGCATTTTATGAGGTTTTTGTAACCCTGGCCGACCCCAAAGAAGCCGTTTGTGGTGGAACCCGTATTTCGGTGATCGACAACGGCAACGGAACTCACACTTACCACTGGAAGCTTCAGCATGATATTCCAACTTACCTCGCATCGGTGGCTATCGGCGATTATGCGCAGGTTTCAGATGTTTTTCCTTCGATGACCGGCGCTGATATTCCGATTGAAATTTTCGTGAGGCCGGTAGATAGTTCCAAAGTTGAAGGTTCTTTTCAAACCTTAATCCCGGTTTTACATGCTTTCGAAAATTATTTCGGCCCTTACGCCTGGGAACGCGTTGGTTATGTCGGAACATCGCTGGGTGCGATGGAACATACCACCAATATTGCTTATCCCCACTCCTCAATTACCGGAAATCTGAGTAACGAATGGCTTTTTGCACATGAACTTTCTCATCAGTATTTTGGTGATCTGATAACCTGCGCTACTGCCGGAGATATGTGGCTCAACGAAGGTTGGGCGGTTTTTTGTGAATCGCTTTACCGCGAATATGTTTATGGTGCCGCCGCCTATCGCACAAACATGCGTGCCAAGCACAAAGATGTTTTGCATGTAACGCACATTGAGGATGGAGGTTATTTGCCTCTTTACGGAATTCCTACCAATTACACTTATGGCTCAACGGTTTATCAGAAAGGAGGCATCGTAACACACACTTTGCGAAATTATCTGGGTGATGAATTATTTTTTGATGCTGTGAAGGCTTATGTTGAAACCTACAAGTTTAACGACGCTACAACAGTGCAGTTAAAAGATTTTTTGAGCAACCATTCGGGCGTTAATCTTAACGATTTTTTTGATGCCTGGGTTTTTGCACCCGGATTTCCCGAATTTTCGGTGGATTCGTTTGCTGTTTCGCCGGTCGGAAATAATTTCCAGGTTACAGTTTTTGCAAAGCAGAAATTAAAAGGAGCCACGGCTTTTGCCAATTCCAACAAAGTTGAGGTAACTTTTATGGATAACGATTGGAACGAAGAAACTGTTTTAATGGAATTTTCGGATGAGCATGGTGTTGGCCAGTTTACAATTGGTTTTGAGCCGGAATTGGCCATGATGGATTTTTACGATAAAGTGGCTGATGCCACCACTGATGAAGATAAAGTAATAAAGGCCACCGGATTGTTAAATTTTACGGATACTTACGCCAAAATCAACACGTTGTCGCTGCCTGAAGGCGATTCGGCTCTTGTCAGGATTACCCATCGCTGGGTGGCGCCTGATTCGTTAAAAACTCCAACCGATGGTCTCCGGTTGTCCGATTACCGCCATTGGCGCGTTGACGGAATATTTCCGGAGGGTTTCGATGCAACCGGAAGTTTTTATTTCAGCAAATTCAACTACCTCGATAATACGCTCATGACCAATAACAACGATTCGTTAATCATTTTGTACCGACCCGACAGGGCAGCAAATTGGGAAGCGGTTGATTTTGTAAAAACCGGAAACCAGTACATCGGTTACATCGAAGTGCCTCATGTTCAAGAAGGCGAATATACGCTTGCCGTCTGGGAAGAAACTTTTGTTGGAACCAGTGCTGAACTTTCAGATCCCGAAAATCAGATCATTGTTTTTCCAAATCCGGCTAACGGAGAGGTTTTTATCGAATGCGGTCCATTTACTCCCGAATTTATCAAAATCTTTAATGCAGCCGGGCAGGTGGTTGATTCGATTGCCGGAAATGTAAACCGGCAAAGCTACCAATGGAATGCTGCGGGTTTTCCGGCAGGAGTTTATGTGTTTAATTTTTTTGATAAAAACGGTGAAGTCATCGCCACGAGGAAAGTATTAATCAACTAAATAATTTTTTGTTTATGGATGGTTTTGTACTGAAGCTCCGACAAAATTTCTCCGAAAACGCTAACCCGCCATACGGGCTGCAAATGAAGGCCTACATGAGAAATCAGTTCGATTTCTTTGGAATAAATGCTCCTGCTCAGGTGCAAATCAGACAGGGATTTCTAAAAGCTGAGGGAATACCTGAAATTTCTCATTTACCACAATTAATCAGGGAATTTTGGGAACAGCCCGAGCGGGAATTTCAACATTTCGGAATGGCGCTAACCGATAAATACAGCAAAAAAACTGATGCCGGCTTCATCGAAACCCTCGAATGGATGATTGTCACCAAATCGTGGTGGGACACCGTTGATTTTATCGCTGCAAATCTTGTTGGTGCTCATTTTAAGCGGTTTCCCGAATTAATTCCGGCTTACACCGAAAAATGGATGAACTCAGGCAATTTCTGGCTGCAACGTTCTGCCTTGCTTTTCCAGCTAAAATATAAAAAACAGACCGACCTCGGGTTACTTTTCGGGTTTATTGAACGACTCTCGGATTCGCGCGAATTTTTCATCCGCAAAGCCATTGGCTGGACTTTGCGTGAATATTCAAAAACCGACCCCGACGTTGTCATTGAATTCGTAAATTCCCATCAACTCCAACCACTGAGCCGGAAAGAGGCCTTAAAAGTGATCAACCGAAAAAGCCAGCTTCCTGATAATGTTTAATCAAAGCATTATTTTATTAAACAAAAATTCATTTCCCGTGTTTTTAAGCTACAGGTTTAATGTTCGATTAAATCGGACTTTCAAGATTATTTAAATTTAAACCTTTCATTTTATATACTTTTGCGCCTAAATTTTCAGTGATCATGCACAGAAATAAAATTTTGCCGGGGTTTTCAAAACTTAACAAAAACGAGAAAATCGAAGTCGTTGCAAACAGGTTTAACAAACCGGGCGACATCATCGCCGAGTTAACGAGTTACTGGCACCACGACCCCGACAAGCAAAAACTTTTCGACGAATTCAGCGAAAACACCATCTCCAACTTTTATTTTCCTTTCAGCATTGCGCCAAATTTTCTTATCAACAATAAGATGTACATGGTACCGATGGTCATCGAGGAAAGTTCGGTGGTGGCTGCTGCATCAAACAGCGCCAAATATTGGTCGCCTAAGGGTGGTTTTAAAGCCGAGGTAATCTCAACAAAAAAGATCGGCCAGGTGCATTTTATCTGGAAAGGAGAGGTCGAAAAGCTACACGCACTTTTCCCCATTTTAAAGGAAGAATTAATTGCCGGAACGCAGCATATTACGGCCAACATGAATAAACGTGGTGGTGGCATCACCGATGTTGAGCTGGTCGAAATGAGCGATGAAATCGAGAATTATTACCAGCTCAAGGCCACTTTTGATACAAAAAATGCAATGGGGGCAAATTTCATCAATTCCTGCCTCGAAGAATTCGGGTTGATCCTGAAAGAACATTTTGCCGAAAATGAGTGTTACACCGGCGATGAAAAATCGTGTCACATTATCATGGCCATTTTGTCGAATTACACGCCGGAATGCCTTGTAAAAACCGAGGTTGAATGCGACATCGAATGCCTTCGAAAAGCCGGTGATATTGATGACCCCGAGTATTTTGCCTGGAAATTTGAGAAAGCTGTTCGCATTGCGCAGGTTGATACTTTCCGCGCAGCCACCCACAACAAAGGCATTTTTAATGGTATTGATGCCGTGGCTCTTGCCACCGGAAACGATTTCAGGGCTATCGAAGCCTGTGGGCACGCTTACGCCGCGCGTAGCGGCAAATATCGCGGACTCACCGAGGTGAAAATCGAAAACGGCAGGTTCAACTATAGCCTTACAATTCCACTATCGATGGGAACGGTGGGCGGTTTAACATCGCTGCATCCGCTGGCTAAATTTTCGCTCGAATTGCTTGGAAATCCATCTGCCCAAGATCTGATGATGCTTGCTGCATCTGTTGGACTGGCAAATAATTTTGGAGCTATCAAATCGCTGACTACAAAAGGGATTCAGGTTGGCCACATGAAAATGCACCTGCTGAATATCCTCAATTCGATGAATACCACTGATAATGAAAAAGCCCTGGCAACCGAATATTTCGCGATACACAAAGTTTCATATCATTCTGTAACCCGATTTCTTTCTGACCTCAGGACAGAAAAAATCGAAACCACCTAAAAATTGGATATCCAAAAATATTATTCAAACGGCAAGTTTTTAATTTCGGGCGAATACCTGGTTTTAAAAGGAGCATTGGCTTTTGCGATTCCGCTTAAATTCGGACAGTCGCTGCAAGTCATGCCGCTCATCAACGATACGGGCACGATACACTGGAAAAGTTTTGTTAAGGAGAATCTTTGGTTCGAGGCTCGTTTTTCGCAAGATAATCTCGAAATTATCGAAACGAACGATCAAGAAAAAGCGGCTATTCTACACAAGCTTCTGCTTGCCGCAAATCAGTTAAATTCAGAAACACTCAGGAATCAAAGTGGCTTTGAAGTTATTTCGAACATCAATTTTGATATTGCCTGGGGGCTGGGAAGCAGTTCGTCGCTATTATCAAACATCGCGCACTGGTTTGATGTAGATCCGATGGTTTTGCACCACAAAACATCCAAAGGCTCAGGTTTTGACGTGGCCTGTGCCCGTGCCGGAGGCCCGATTCTTTATCAGCTTAGCGCCGAAAATGCAAAAATTACACCTGTAACTTTTGATCCGGAATTCAGAGACCAGATTTTTTTTGTTTATCTCGGCAAAAAACAGCAATCCGACCGGAGCATCAAATGTTATCACAACCTGCTTAAGTCGCGTGAATCAGAAATTGAGCAGATTTCGGAGCTTACCGAAGAAATCGTTTTTGCCCACAGTCTGAGCGATTTTGATTACGCAATCAAAGAACACGAAAAAATTATTTCGAAGGTTCTGAGTAGAAAAACTATTGGTGAGATCAGGTTTGCTGGATACGAAGGCTCCGTGAAATCGCTGGGTGCCTGGGGAGGGGATTTTGTGATGATGACCTGGCAAAACGATCGCGCTGACCTTGAAAAGTACCTGAACGAAAAAGGATATTTCACGATTTTTTCGTTTGACGAAATCGTTTACCATCATGCTAATCAAGTGGTTTTTGCAAAATAACTCGAATTATGGCAAAAAACGAGACAACCGGCAACCGGCCAACTGAGGATTTTTCAGCGGGAACCATTGCCTGGCGCAGTCCAAGCAACATTGCGCTCATAAAATATTGGGGTAAGAAGGGTTTTCAGATCCCATCAAATCCCTCGATCAGCATGACGCTGTCGGATTCATACACCGAAACCCTTGTAAAATGCAGACCTTCACAAAACTCCGGAAATATTTCGTTCGACTTCTTTTTTGAAGGTGAGAAAAAGCCACAATTCGGGCAAAAAATTTCAACCTTTCTCGAAGCCGTTTTTGACATTTTTCCTTTTCTGAAAAATTTCGATCTCGAAATTCACAGTAGCAACACTTTCCCCCATTCTGCCGGGATTGCTTCGTCGGCATCAGCGATGAGTACACTGGCGTTATGCCTGTGTTCGATGGAACAACAAATTTCAGGCAGCATAAACGAAAATAACGACTTTTTTCAAAAAGCTTCCAACATTGCCAGGATTGGTTCAGGAAGCGCTTCCCGCAGCATTTACGGCGGATTTGTCACCTGGGGGAAAATTGATTCATTGCCAGAAACCTCCGATTTTTATGCATCTCCGCTAAAAACCAGCATCCACCCGATATTTCAAAATTTACGCGACACCATCCTGATCATCAATAAAAATGAAAAAGCAGTCTCGAGCCGCGCAGGCCACGGGTTGATGGAAAATCATCCTTTTGCCGCGGCACGGATAACACAGGCTTACCAGAATCTTGATGAACTTTCGGTTTATCTGAGCGACGGAAATTTTGATGGTTTTGTTAAAATTGTCGAAAACGAAGCGCTTACTTTGCATGCTTTGATGATGGCTTCAAATCCGGGATATTTGCTCATACAGCCGGGAACACTGAATGTTATCCGAAAAATTTGGGATTTTCGCAAACAAACCGGAACAAACATTGTTTTTACCCTCGACGCCGGACCAAATGTTCATCTTTTATACCCTGAACGTGAAACAAAAACGGTAAGAGATTTTATAAAAAATGAGTTATTGGCCGATTGCGACGAAAACAAAATTATTGATGACAAGCTGGGTGAAGGCCCTAAAAAACTGAAATGATAAAGAAAAACGAAACATTTTACGCCAAGATTTTATTGTTTGGAGAGTACAGCATCATGTGCGATTCGATGGCGCTGACAGTGCCTTACACGCATTTTAAAGGCGAGTTGAGTTACATCAACGACGATAAATACACCGATCTTGACTTTGCAACTGAATCGAATAAATCACTTCGCGAATACCAGGTTTATTTGCTCAACTTAGCCGAGAAAAAGGAACTGCTCTTCGAAATGGATTTCGACACGTTTAAAATTGATGTTGAATCAGGATTGTATTTTGAATCAACAATTCCACAGGGTTACGGCATCGGCAGTTCGGGCGCTTTATGTGCAGCAATTTACGGGAAATACTCCCGGAATAAAATTGTTGGTGATGAAAAAATTTCGACCGAAGATTTACTGCACTTAAAAAGGATTTTTGCTCAGATGGAATCGTTTTTTCATGGTGTCAGCTCAGGCATGGACCCGCTGAACTGCTACATCAAAAATCCACTGCTCATCAAATCAAAAACCAACATCGAAACCGTGGGGATACCGCGCGAATTTTCGAAAAATGGTGGGATTTTTCTTATCAATACCGGGAAACCCGGCAAAACAGGCCCTCTGGTAAACCTGTTTTTTGAGCAATGTAAAGAAGACCGCTTTTTTAATCTGATCAAAAATGAAATGATTCCTTTTACAAACGGATGTATTCAATCGATCGTTAAAGGCGAGATCAACGAGTTTTTTGGTCATTTAAAATCACTCTCGCGGTTTTTACTATCCAACCTAAAACCCATGATTCCCGCAGCTTTTCTTGATGCCTGGCAAAAAGGACTCGAGTCGGGGGATTATTACCTTAAACTTTGTGGCTCGGGAGGCGGCGGCTTCCTGCTTGGTTTTACTGAGGATTTCGACAAAGCCCAGAAAATTTTACACCTTCAGAATATCGAAATTGTGCCAGTCTCAAAATTCCATTAGTATTTTTACCTTTGTTTTTGTTTGATAGCTAGGTTTAAACAATCATCCTAAAAAAATATTTATCATGACCAACCCAACAAGTTTTGAGATTTCAGGAAATATTGTTGATCTGATCAACGAACGGATTTTCCCGGGATTAGTCACTGTTAAGGATGGAAAGATTTCCTCCATTATCGAAATGAAAAATGTTGACAACCAGTATATTCTTCCCGGGCTGATTGATGCGCATATTCACATCGAGAGCAGTATGCTGATTCCGTCGGAATTTGCGCGGCTTGCCGTTGTACACGGAACCGTCGCCACGGTGTCCGATCCTCACGAAATCGCCAATGTGCTTGGTATTGATGGCATCAGGTACATGATCTGTAACGGAAAAAAAGTGCCTTTTCATTTTTACTTCGGGGCTTCTTCCTGCGTTCCGGCCACCGTTTTCGAAACTTCAGGCGCCAGCCTTGGCGTTGCCGAAATGGAAGAATTGCTCAAAATGCCTGAGATAAAATACATGTCGGAGATGATGAATTTTCCGGGTGTTTTGTTTAAAGATAAAGAAGTGATGGAAAAAATTGCCATCGCGAAAAAGTATAATAAACCTGTGGATGGCCATGCTCCGGGCGTGAAAGGCGACGATGCCAGGAAATATATTCAGGCCGGCATTACCACCGATCACGAATGTTTCACCATCGAAGAGGCGCTTGATAAAATTAAATGGGGTATGAAAATCCAAATTAGGGAAGGCAGCGCGGCTAAGAATTTTGACGATCTGATCGACCTGCTCGAAACCCACCCCGAAATGGTTTTGTTCTGTTCCGACGACAAACACCCAAACGACCTTGTTAACGGTCACATCAACCAATTGGTGAGACGTGCCGTCGCCAGAGGTTTCGACCCCATGCTTGTGCTAAAAAGCTGCATCATAAATCCGGTAAACCATTATAAACTTGACATTGGACTATTGCGGCAAGGCGATGACGCTGATTTTATCATCGTCGATAATCTCAACGATTTTAATGTGCTGAATACATTTATCGGCGGATTAAAGGTAGCCGAAAACGGGAATTGTTTAATCCCATCAGTAAAAGAAGCTGAACCTAATAATTTCCATGCGGTAAAAATTTCGGTCGAAGATATTTTTGTTCCGGCCACATCCGGCGAAATCGAGGTAATCCGTGCCTTCGACGGGCAACTGATCACCGAAAAATACCTTGCTTTAGCAAAGATTAGTGATGGAAACATCATCAGTGATACCGAAAATGATATCCTGAAAATGGTTGTTCTGAATCGCTATCAAAAAGCAAAACCTGCAGTGTGTTTTATCAATAATTTCGGATTCAAACGAGGCGCGATTGCTTCGACAGTTGCTCACGACAGCCATAATATTATTGCTGTAGGAACTTCGGATGAAGAAATTATACAAGCCATAAACCTGCTGATCGACGCAAAAGGAGGGGTTTCGCTGGTTGAAGGTGATGAAAATAATATCCTGCCTTTGCCTGTGGCCGGTCTCATGTCGGCAACCGATGGTTTTGAAGTTGCCATGGCTTACGATAAAATGGATAAACTTGCGAAAGGTTTAGGCTCGGAGTTAGGTGCACCTTACATGACACTTTCATTTATGGCCTTGCTTGTTATTCCGGCATTGAAGCTAAGCGATAAAGGACTTTTTGACGGGACAAAGTTTGAATTTACCTCCTTATTTAAAAATTAAATAAATTACATATTTATTCGCTTATTATGTATAAATATTTCTATTTTTGCCCAAAACTAAAGTTATGGGAAAATTATTATTAGACATCGACAAACTTGAGCTGGCAGCCAGCAAATTAAGAGCAATAGCTCACCCAATGCGCATCGCAATTATCGATTTATTACACGAAAAACAACTCAGTGTTACCGAGATTTACGAAAAACTCGACATCGAGCAGGCTTCGGCTTCGCATCACCTGAATATTTTAAAAACCAAGGGTGTTCTTGCCTCAAAGCGCAACGGAAAGAAAATATTTTACTCTCTCAAAAACCAGACACTAACCGAAATTATTGAATGTATCAATCGTTGCAACGATAATTAATGCAACAACAGGCGTCTTTTTTGTCCTAAAAAAAATAGAAAATTTAGGGGAGCAACCAGCTTTTTTCGATATCCCAGTTGGCTCTGACCTCAATTTCAGCCGGAATAAACAATACGTTTTCCGGCTGTCTTTTTAGGAAGTAATTTCCCGTGTCCCATTTCCGGTTGTGCCATTTATCACCGATAGCCTTCAGCATGTATTTCCCGGGCAAAACGTTCATAAAAGTTACCACCGAACTTTCGGCAACCAGTTTCTCTCTCAAAACCTCACCTTTCGGCGTTAACAATTGGAGAAGATAAGGAAATTCGCCGGTTTCCAGTTCAACATCAACCAGGATATTTCCATATTCTTTTGCTGCCTTTGCTTTAAAGGACAATCGCGTCGAGTCGTTGGTAAGGCCATAAATGGAGTAAAATGAAGAGTCGGGAAAGATGAAGTCGTAGTTTCTTTCTTCAACAATTTCACCATCCAAAACAAAATGCCGCAGGATGCTGTCGGTAGCCAGAAACGGGGGATCGCAGATGGTGTCGGTTCCCGAAATAAACTGGGTGTGAGTAAAATCAGCCGAACGCAACGGATCATCAAAATAGATCATTAACCTGTTGCCTAAATCAAAACTACGGTTCTTTGCGTTATGATTTATTTTTATCCGCTCGGCAACCACCTCATCATCATTTTTACGTTTCTTTTTATCCAATTTTTGTTTTCTCAAAACAATCATGGTTGTGTCGAGTATCGAATCGTTCATCGAAACTTTAACCTGGATACTGTCATAAGATAAATCATGCAGCCACACAAGCAAGGTATCGCGCCGGCGGTTAAACTCTTCAGTTTTCCAGTTGTCGGCAACATCCTTATTAATTACATCTAATTTTAGGGTGCCTTTTACAGGATATTTAAAAACCATTTTATACCTTCCCGGAGTAGTCATTTCACTGGCGAGTATTCGTTGCACCGAATCGTCCTGCTGAAACATCATCAACTTAATGTAATTTTTATAAAGACTGGCAACGATTAAGGTGTCCTTTTTAGATGTATCATCTGATTTAACAGTCATGTCAGGGAAAAGCGCCGATTCAGGCATAATCAGCGAATCGATGAAAGCAATTTCCTCATTAGGCTGGTCAAAAAGATAATTGCTGTTCACGTCTTTAAGTGCGAAAATTTTATAAGGTTCATTTCTCAGATTTCTTAACTGGAAAATCCCGTTTTTATCTGTCTTTGAAACATAGAGAGGCCGCACCTTGCAGGGCACCGAGTCCTGGGGAATGGTGTCGTTTTTTTCGGGATAAAGCATCACAAATACACCCTCAGCAGGTTTATGGTCAAAAGCACTGAGCACCTCCCCTCCTACCGACAATGAATCGATGTAGCTGCCTGTCGAAAATGCGTAAACGAAATTTGTCAGGGGATTGTCTTCGGTGAGATCAACGATGGCGCTACCAAAAAAAATGGAGTAGGTTGTGTTGGCGACGAGCTTGCTGTTCAGTTCGACAATCACCGACTTTCCGCGGAGTTTATACTCAGGCGGCTCATCCAATGGTGGCGAAATAATTACCTGCTGGTTGGGATTTTTGAGTTTAACAAATTCATCAAATGTTATCGAAATTGATGATTTATCAAAATTGGTTGAATAATTTGGCGGATCGCTTTTAACCACCGAAGGCGGAGTTTCATCCTTTGGGCCACCGGTTGGAGAGACAGGATTGGCGCAGCTTACGGCCAACCATGTAAGTGTCGAAATAATGAATAACCTGAAAATGAAAATCGCTGGTTTCAAATCTGAATGTATAATTTTGTGCAAAGATGCGAAAAAAGGAGATGAAATTTCGGGTATTGATGAACTCATTTCCCTGTATTTCGGTATTTCAGGTTTTACCAAAATAGTTGTTTTAAAGAATGAGCAACATAATTCATTTTCAATCTCTGATTCGATGTTGTATGGATGGCTTTTGAAATGAAGAAAATATTTTTGCAATTAAGCATTAAAAAATGCCCGGGAAAGTTGAGATTAACTTTTTTCGGGCATTGTCAGGTCTTAAAACTGTAATTTTGTAACGTCCTAATAATATGTTGTTTAATGTCGAATTCATTGAGCTATGACAAATTAGGATTACTTATGCTAAATCATCCTAATTTAATCATCATCAATCAATTAAAAATTTAATAATATTCAAAATCATAATTTTCAAACGTTTGAATTGCGTAATAATGAGGGGGGTTTAAAGAAAAAACTCATTATTTACTGTAATAACAGTATTGTTGTTTCCCAAATCCAGCCCAACGCATGTGTAGCTACTTTTTTCGTCCATAGGTTTTATTCTGCTGTTCGCCATTTCGACCGAATGTTGGCAATATCCTTTGCTGGCAGCAAGATTTGGATCAGGATTAACGATTACTTTTAACACGCCTTCAAATTCTTCCTTGAAAAACTCAACAATCTCGTTGTACATTGCACCACCGCCAACCAGGTAAATTTTCTGTGCACGGTAGAAGTCTTCATCCGAGATTTTCTTCCTGATTGATGGCGAAATAACCTCATTATAGTAGGATCTTAATGCCTTCGACCTAAGTTCGCGCAAATCGGTATCTCTGCGGTTTATGATCATGCTGCCGCGTTGAAATGCACGTTCTAATTGTTGTTCAGTTAATAAACTAAGATAATATTTTTTCTCAAGGTCGCTTTTAAGCCTGTTAACAACATACATCAAACCTGGGGCACTATGTGTTGTACGGTAAATCAAACCTCCTGGTGATGAAAGTGCTAATTCAAAAGTTCCATAACCCAAACTGGCAATTAAAAAATTGTCCTTTTCTTTCAAAGGGCCGTTTCTAATCGAACTAACACATCCCTCTATCTCCGACATTACATCTACTTCCTGAACGGTGAAGCTAACTTTTTCGGTACCAGTACCCCCAAGAGTTCTGGTATCAAATTCTATCTCGTGGGAACGTTTAAAAAACTCAATAGCACCACTTCTGTATGGTTGGTAGGTTGTAAAAGGAAAGCCGACTGTAAGAATTAATTTATTGTAAGTTCCTTGTGTGGCAATAATGAGCCCAATCAATCCAAGCAATTGATAATCAATATCTTCAGCAGAGCTATTCAAAAACTTGTGTGGTGAGTGGCCTTCTTTTAATGCCAATTCACCAACAATAAAACTTTTGTCTTTAAAGTTAACAATTCTCATCGCCTCCAAAAAACTATCAGCTACTTTTTCAAAATCCCGATAATCTTCTTCAAACACGCTTGGGAAAATAAATGATTTTTCCATAAGTAAGTAATTAATAATTAATAATTTGCTTTATTTAATAAATTCTATCTGACTAATTTTGCTGCTAATGAGGGATATTTTTTTACCCCCATTTCCAGACAATGCTTCTTTGATTTGTTCTTCACTTTGCTCCTTTTCTTGTTCATCCCTTAGAAAGTAAGCGGGCCTTTTGTCGTTTTCTGTTTCGGTTTGATGGTCTGACCCGGCTATTCCATTATCGAAATATTTGTCCTGATTCTTTACTAACGGATTTGTTTTTTTTGAATAAACCTTATCTTTGTTAAGTTTGAATTGATTAGGCTTTTTGTTTTGTGAAATAACACAAGTACCATCAAAAATAGAGGTTTCCGAAATATTAATGAATCTGGTTTCGACCGATCCTGAAAAAATTCCTTCGGGGGAGAGGTGAAAATTATTATCAACCTGAAAATCCCCCTTTGCTTTTCCATTTATCAGAATATCAGTTCCTCTTACAATTCCTTCAACATAACCTTGTTTGGAAATGACAAGTTTTCCTTTTGTTTCGATATTTCCGAAAAACTTTCCATCAATTCTAATGTCATCTGAAGTTGACAAATCACCAGTAACCTCCGTCCCTTGTATTATGATAGTGAGATTTACCTCACGTCCATTCTGGTTTGCTTCATACATATTTTCTTTAATTCAAAAGTGATTTAAAAGAGTTAATTAATTTGCAGTAAATTTAATAATTTTACAAAATTACAAATTTTGTTTTTAACTAATTTTATTTAATGCAAAGAGGACGAATTCTTTTTTCATTTGTTGTAAAACCGACAGGCTTGAAAGATACGAGATATCTGGATTATCAAGGATTTTACGGAGTATTATTTTTACATTAAAATTACATTATGAATAGGTTAAAATTTTTGTTTGGATTATTTTTACAGCTTATTTTTATTAGCGCCTGGTCTCAAATTAAGCATTACGAAGATAATACTTCGATGATTGCAAAAACTGATAAAAAAGCCTTTTACAAAACTGGCATTATTACTCATAGAGCCACCGGAACCAACTTCAATGTTACCTACTCGCGTTTTTATTGGGAGGTCGATCCGGCTGTTTTGTACATTAAAGGAAACGTGAGCACCTGTTTTACGACAATAAAGAATGAAATTTCGGCACTCGATTTTGAACTGGCACAATCGCTCCAGGTTGATTCGGTGATTTTCAGGGGTTCGCCTGTAAATTACACCCATTCGGCTGATGAAAATTTGACAATTTCTCTTGGAACTACAATTTCTCCTGGAACAACAGACTCAGTCAGGATTTTTTATCAGGGCATTCCGCCTCAGGGCGCAGGTTTTGGCTCGTTTATCAAAGATGTTCATAACGGAGTTCCCATTATCTGGACTTTGTCCGAGCCATACGGAGCGAAGGATTGGTGGCCGGGAAAGAACGACATCACCGACAAAATTGATTCGATTGATATTTTTGTTAAAACCCCGTCAGCATATCGGGTTGCCAGCAATGGAATGCTGGTTTCGGAAATTGCAGCAGGCAATTACAAAACTTTTCACTGGAAACACCGGTATCCTATTGCAAACTATCATGTGGCCATCGCAATAACCAATTATGCGCAATACTCCGAATTTGCCAATGTTTCGGGGCAACCTGTCGAAATTCTGAATTATGTTTTTCCCGAAGACTCGGCAACGATTGTCGAACAATCGGCAAATACCAACGAAATGATTGAGCTTTTCAGCGAGCTTTTTACACCCTATCCTTTTAAAAATGAAAAATACGGACATGCCCAGTTTTCCTGGGGAGGAGGAATGGAGCATCAAACCATGACTTTTATGGGGTATTACAGCCACGACCTTCGTGCCCACGAACTTGCACATTCGTGGTTCGGGAATATGATCACACTTAACTCATGGCACGAAATATGGCTCAACGAGGGCTTTGCGACCTATTTGACCGGGATTTCTTTCGAAAATATGCAAGAAGGATACTGGTGGCCCATCTGGAAAAGCAATACACGAAACGCAATCGTTAGCCAACCTGGTGGCTCGGTGTATGTTGAAGACACCACCTCGGTTGAACGGATTTTTGATGCACGGCTTTCGTACCACAAGGCTGCTTTTTTGCTTCATCAGATCAGATGGATTATTGGTGATGAGGCTTTTTACACGGCTGTCAGAAATTATCTGAACGACCCGATGCTGGCTTATCGTTTCGCCACAACTCAGGATATAAAAGCCCATTTTGAAAGTGTAAGCGGTGTTGATCTGACGGAATATTTTGCCGACTGGTACTTTGGCGAAGGTTATCCTTCGTATGGTGTAAATGTAAACCAGTTGCAGGGTGGTCAGGTTTTGGTGACTATAAATCAGGATCAATCGCATCCTTCGGTTGAGTTTTTTGAGATGCCGGTTCCTGTGGCATTTTATGGTGATGGAAAAGACACAACCATCGTTTTCGACAACACTTTTTCGGGACAGGAATATTTTATTTCGCCTGGTTTTGTGATTGATTCGTTGAAAGTTGATCCTGATATCCGGCTGATTTCGTCAGGAAACGTAGTTTCGATGGGCGTTGATGAAAGTATCGTTGGCCGGAAAATAACGATCAGTCCAAATCCTGCCAATAGTTTCATCCAGTTTGCGTTGCCGGAAATCAAAATCGAAGGCATCGAAATCTTCAATTCCAATGGGCAGATTATGGTTTCACAATCCATTTCAAATTTAAACGAACTTGTCGAAATTGACATTTCAAATTTAAAAACCGGATTTTACTTTTTAAAGGTTTCTACTGAGAAAGGAACCTTTACAGGGAAGTTTGTGAAAACCCAATAACATACGCGGATTCAAAGCATTAAACCTGACAGATTTTTCCCAATGGGATGCCTGTGGCAAAAAACCTGTCAGGTTTTGTTATTTTTTACAGAATCATCTTACCAGAGAAACCTTCCTGCTGATTACCCGATTTTCTGTTTTAAACATAAAATTATAAACCCCGGATGGCTCTCCCGAAAGATTAATGTCCAGATTTTTGCCGGTATTTTTATTTGTGTTAAATGTGAAAATCGCTTTTCCTTCGGAATCATAAACCGTGATTTCGGTAGCTTTTCCTTCGGGAAGTTCAATTTTAACGGAGCCCGTTGTAGGATTTGGAAATAGCTTGATTTCATCAGCAATATTATTTTCTGCAATTCCTATCGGGTAGTCAATCATCACCACAAACTCGCTGTCGGTAGGTAATGGCTGGGTTTTTACATGAACAATCCCGTTCTTGTCGGCAGGGTCGAAATAGTAGCCTTCGATGGCAGTTTCAAATTCCTGGGGTGTGTAAAAAGCCGGCAGCATCCCGCCGTTTAACCAAACTGCTGTTGGCGTTGCAGGAAAATGAACATCTAAAAGATTTGCCCTGAAATCCGGTTTTCCCTCAAAATCTCCAATGCTGGCACCTACGATTATCTGAACTGGTGAAGGGATTCCATAATAGGTACCGAAGCAGGTAATATGCGTTTTTGCAAATGCCCCTTCCCGATGCGCTCTTGAAATCCCGTCGTCTTCGTAAAGTGTAAACTCAGAAAAAACGTTCGGATAAATATCTAAAGTTAGCGGATCTTTGGGAAACTGGCCATTGTAAAGCATTTCGGGATACATCGGAACAATGGCGCCGGCCTTCACAAAAACCGGGAGTTTATCTATCGTCACAGGATAATTGTTCAAAGTCATCGGTCCTTCGTAAACGGTGCCATCCCAATAATCAATCCATTTTCCCTGTGGGAAATAAATGCTGTCGCGGTCGCTGCCCGATTTGTAAACGGGAGCCACCAAAAACGATTCCCCGCTCATAAACTGATATTTGGTGCTTGTTCCCCAGGTTTCGGGATCATCAGGAAATTCGAGAACCATCGCACGGGCAGCAGGAACGCCGGTTTCGTAAGCTTCGTTGCAAAGGGTGTACATGTAAGGCGTAAGGCGCATTTTAAGTTTAAGATATTTCCGGTTGATGTCGGTGATGGTTTGCCCGTAAACCCAGGGCTGCTTGTTGCTCGATGCCCATCCCGACATGGCGTAAAATACAGGGATAAAGGTTTTCCATTGCAGGTCACGGGTGTAGGTGAGTGAACTGCCACCAAAAATTCCGTCGAGGTCGCTGGAGGCAAGGTTGTATCCCGAAAGCCCTGAGCCAATAACTGTCGGGATATGGAAACGGATGTATTCCCAGTTTCCGCTCTGGTCGCCCGACCAAACCACGGAATACCGCTGTGTCCCGGCCCAGCCGCACACCGACCACACATAACCGCGGTCGTTGCAGTTGTTTTCGATTCCCTGGTAAGCAGTTTTGCAGGCATTCAAAGCATTCAGGTAACCCGATCCAACCCAGGCCACATCCAATTTGCAGGCACGCGTCCCGGCAGTGCCAACTTCCCACTGAATATTCGCTACGCCATTTTCCGTCCAGAGGCCGGTATAAAAACCGCGTTCGTGCAGCTCGGTCACCACCGAATCCAGTTTGGTGTAGCCGCAACCATAGCCGTCGTTTGGAAGGATCCAACCTCCCGGAAGGTCGTATTCCCGATATTTATCGGCAATTTCGGTGATGACGACAGGTGTGGTTTGGCCGTTGTCGTTGTAACAGTCGGCATCGCCAAGTTCGAGCCCCCAGATTGGAGGAAGGATGGAACGGCCGGTCAATTCGGTGTAAAGATTTAATACACTTTTTAATGAATTTCCGACAAAATAGAAAGCATCAAAACGGTTTTCCTGGTGGCCGGTAATTACCGGCTGCCGGAAATCATAGGTGCCGGGGCCGAAGGTATTCCTGAAAGCGCCGTAGCCGTTTGTGCTCATGTAAAACGGGACAGGATTTGGCACAGCGCCATCGTCCCAGTTATCGGTTTCTTTAGAGATTTTTATCACTTTATCCCTGTGGGAAAAATAGCCGTTCTGCATCCCACCACCATAAAAATATTCGTTTTCCTGGCGCGAAAGTTCCTGGAAAGTCCGGGTTCCAAAATCCAGAGGATTGGTTTCTTCCCAGATGAGCGAGGTGTTATCTTTTTTGTAGAGTACAAAAGTTAGCGGCGTTTTGTAAGCCCGCAAGATGCATGAATCACTTTCGATTTTGTAATAATCTCCCTGGTCGCTCCAGTTTACGGTTATTGAAGGAAATTCGTAACTCACCACGATGTTGTTCCCGGCAGGATTTGAAAAAGTCCCGTTCGGCGCAAGCCAGATGCGGAACATATCATGCTTGTAAAAAACGACTTTTACTTTGGGCGTTCCACAGCTAAAATCAAAGGTACTCCCGGTTGCCGAAAAGTTGGTGACATTTCCCAAAACCTGCGAAACGCTTACTAAAGTTTTTTTCAAGGTGTCGTTCGAAAGGTTTTCATCTCCCGGAAGGGAAGTATAAAACGTAAAATTGTAAGTGCCGCTGTTGTTGAGGTTGATGGGTGGGAAGCTGATGTCAATGCTTTCGCCTGAAACCAATGGATCGCTGGCAGCGGGAACAACAACCGAAACCTGGCCGATTTCATTCAAAACATAAGTCAGGTTAAAATCCTGCTCAATATTGAGCAGACCGTTATTTTTCACGCGAACGATTAAAACTTCGGAGCTTGAGAAGTTATCTGTTAAAGTTTCGGGATAAACCAGTTTCGAAATCATCGCATCGGTGTCGGTTTCGGTGTAATAAACCGCGCCGTGAATGGTTCCGTGAAGGCTGCCTTTCGAATCAAAACAGATATTACCGGAGCCTTCATCAAATTTATAATAATGCACTAGGTTTTCATAATTAGGATGTGAAGGCTCGATGGACTGGTTCATAAACTGCTGGATGACTGCCTGCGTAAGCGCCACATTCCAGATGCTCAATTCGTCAATCTTAGCTTTCATGGCGGCATCGTTGGTGTTTTTGCTGATCCATTTTAACGGGAAATTAATGGACGAATTGATGGTTCCCTTGCTCACCCCGTTGGCGTAAAGCGTGGTACTGGTGCCGTTATTTACCATCGCCACATGAACCCATTGGCCAATGGGCAACGCATAATTGAAGGTGTAATCAGCGACTCCCGAAAGCGTAAACCCGATTTTCGTTCCCCACCATTGCTCGATCCGTATTCCGCTGTTGCCGTCGTTGCCGGTGAGCAGGTGTTGGTAATTGTCGGTTTCGGTTTTGTTTACCATCACCTGCACCGTCCAGGGCGGTGCAAAATCGGTGCCGTTGAGTGCCACGTAATCGCTGTCGCCGTTGAACTCGAGCGAATACTGGGCGTTGGCTAAGTTCGTAAAACCAATCGTAAAAACTAAAAACAACAAGGTAAAAAGTGCTTTCATATTTTTGGGTTTTTGTTTAAAAATTAACGTTGACAGGTAAAAACGATAACCTGATTTGTATTACTCATTTCCAACCGATAGGTTGCTTTTATTTATCCGTTTTAAAATGTACTTTTCTCCGTCATTATTGATTCATCCCATCTCCTCACGCTTGATTTTTTCGCCTGCATCAGCTATCGCAGCTGGTAAATTCACTTCGTTTAACTTTGTTTTCCTGCGCTCAACGCGTTGAATTATTACTTGATTTGCCATATTTTTTTGCTTTTAAAAATAGTAATTAACCAATTACCTTAAGATTAAATTTTTCTCATCCTCAAAAAAAAGGCTAAGAAAAATCTTTACGATTGAAAAGGTGGCTTACTGTTGGTTGAAATAAAAAATCCTAAGACGAATTTAAAACATTCGTGGCCATTATTGATGTAATACTTTATGCCCTACGGGCAAATTTGGACAAAATATTTGTCGTAGAAATCATTCTTTTGGCAAATGATTCTTTACCGCGTATCGGTTAAAGTATTGTAGCAAAACAAGCACACAGACAATGAAATTCTCCATAGGGGATAGACAAATGAATTTGCTAAACCCCTACAGGGTATTTAAAACGTTTGAGTCAATTATTGCTACAATACTTTATGCCCTACGGGCAAATTCAGGATAGTAAAATACCGTCTGTTGATTTAGAAACATTAATTTTGAATTGCTTTTTTTACCGCGTAGCGGTTAAAGTATTGTAGCAAAACGGAACATGATAATCACAAATTCCCCGTAGGGGATAGACAAACGAATTTGTTAAACCCCTACGGGGTATTTAACGATCTTCCTTGGATTTTTCTACAATACTTTATGCCCTACGGGCAAATTCCAGATACTGGAAAGCAAATATTTGTGGTAAAAATCATAACCATGGAACATGATTCTTTACCGCGTAGCGGTTTAAGTATTGTAGTAAAACAAGTACTCAGACAATGAAATTCCCCGTAGGGGATAAACCAACGAATTTGTTAAGCCCCTACAGGGATTTTAACGATCTTTCATTTGGTTTTTCTACAATACTTTTTGCCCAAAGGGCAATCTTGGAGAACAAAAACAAAAATATTTGTTGTAAAACAGGTGCTTCGGAAAATGTTTCTTTACCGCGTATCGGTTAAAGTATTGTAGCAAAACAAGCACACAGACAATGAAATTCTCCATAGGGGATAAACAAACGAATTTGTTAAACCCCTACTGGGTATTTAACGATCTTTCTTTTGGCTTTTCTACAATACTTTATGCCCTACGGGCAATTTTGGAGAACAAAAACATTTATCGGAAAATAAGTGCTTCGGAAATTGATTCTTTACCGCGTAGCGGTTAGAGTATTGTAGCAAAACAAAAGCATAGACAACCGAATTCCCCGTAGGGGATAAACAAACGAAAATGTTAAACCCCTACTGGGTATTTAACGATCTTTCTTTTGGCTTTTCTACAATACTTTATGCCCTACGGGCAAATTCCGGATACTGGAAAGCAAATATTTGTGGTAAAAATCATAACCATGGAACATGATTCTTTACCGCGTAGCGGTT
>CAJATL010000008.1 GCA_903944895.1 uncultured Bacteroidota bacterium | reverse complement strand
TGCATAATAACACAAATTTTAAACTAAATAAACGATGAAAATCTTTGATCAGGACAGGTGGCAGGAAATTTTCAGCGTTCTTAAAAAGAATAAATTAAGGACGTTTTTTACCGCTTTTGGCGTTTTTTGGGGAATTTTCATGTTGATCATCATGCTGGGCTCTGGCAAAGGGTTAAGTAATGGCGTTAAAACCGGAATGGGCGACATGGCCACAAACAGTATGTTTATGTGGACACAGCGCACCACGGTTCCTTTTAAAGGTTTCCCGAGAGGAAGGTTTTACAATTTCAACAATGGCGACACCCAGGCTTTAATCGACAACATTCCCGAAATCGAATACATCGCACCACGCATTCAGGGATACAACCGATCCGGCGATAACAACGTTGTCAGAGCCGAACGTACCGGAAATTTCCGTATCCAGGGCGACTACCCTGAATACAACCTCATCGATCCCATGCAAATGCTTAAAGGAAGGTTTATCAATAATCTCGACATCGCCGATGAACGAAAAGTTATTGTCATCGGGCAAAGGGTTTATGAAGAGATGTTTGAACCCGACGAAAACCCGATAGGCGAATATGTGCGGATTTCAGGCGTGTATTTTAAGGTGGTAGGATTATGTAAATCAAAAAAGAATGACCAGCAGGCTGAACAGGAAAACCAACAGGTTTTTATGCCTTTTACCACACTTCAGAAAACCTATAATTATGGTGATGTTGTAGGCTGGTACTCCATTACAGCCAAAAAAAACGTAACGGTTTCAACCATCGAGGAAAAGGCAAAAACGCTGATGAAACAACGCCACAGCATTGCTCCGGATGACGACCGCGCGATTGGCTCGGCTAATGTTGAAGAAGAATTCAGGAAAATGACAAACCTGTTTTCGGGCATTAACACGCTAATCTGGATTGTTGGAATCGGAACCTTGCTTGCCGGTGTGGTTGGCGTTAGCAACATTATGATGATCATCGTGAAGGAGCGCACCAAAGAAATCGGCATCCAGCGTGCCCTGGGAGCCAGCCCTGCAAGTATCATCTCACAAATTATTACCGAATCGGTTTTTCTTACAGCCATTTCAGGATACATCGGCCTGGTTATTGGCGTGGTGCTGGTTGAAGTTGTAAATTATATGCTCATCAGCATGAATGCCTCCACAGGCATGTTTTCAAATCCTTCGGTCGATTTTGCCGTGGCCATCAAAGCTCTCGTTGTACTTGTAATTTCAGGGGCCGTTGCCGGGATGATTCCGGCCAACCGTGCCGTCAGCATCAAACCCATCGATGCTTTAAGAAGCGAATAAAGATTTTACATCAAAAACTAAAAACGAAACAAAAATTAAAAATATAATCAAATCAAGCATGAAAACCTTTTTGAAAATCTTCTTTGGAGTTGTCATTCTCGCCATTTTTGGCGGCACCATTTATTTCCTGTATCAAAAATCACAGGCAAAACCAGTTGTTTATCAAACAACAACACCATTTACCGAAACCATCATTAAAAAAACTGTGGCCACCGGATCAGTCGTTCCACGCCGTGAAATCGCCATCAAACCGCAGGTTTCGGGCATAATCGAGCAAGTTTATGTTGAAGCCGGTGACATGGTAAAAAAAGGCGACCTGATTGCGAAAGTCCGCATCATTCCTAACATGCTCAGTTTAAATGATGCCGAAAACAGGGTAACCCGGTCAAAACTGCAGTTTAAAAACGCGGAGCAGGAGTATAATCGTCAGAAGGAGTTGTTTGATAAAGACGTCATTCCATTAGCCGAATTTCAGAAAACCGAATTATCCTATCGCGAAGCAGTTGAAGAAGTTAAAGCCGCCGAAAACAACCTGCAGCTTATTAAAGAAGGGCAAACCAAAGAATCAGGCTCAGCAACCAACACGCTTATCCGCTCCACTATCGAAGGAATGATTCTGGATGTCCCGGTAAAAGAAGGCAATTCGGTAATCGAATCGAACACCTTCAACGACGGCACCACCATCGCCAATGTTGCCGATATGGGTGAAATGATTTTTGAAGGAAAAGTTGATGAAACCGAAGTTGGAAAAATCAAGGAAGGCATGGAACTTATTCTTTCGATTGGTGCCGTTGAAAACGAAAAGTTTACCGCCAAACTCGAGCATATTTCGCCAAAAGGTGTCGAAGAAAACGGTGCCATACAATTCGAAATCAAAGCTGCTGTTGCACTAAAAGAAAACTCCTTTGTGCGGGCAGGTTACAGCGCCAATGCCGACATTGTGCTCGACCGCGCCGACTCGGTGATGGCCATTCAGGAGAGCCTGCTTAAATTTGAGAAAGATTCTGCTTATGTCGAAATTGAAACGACTCCGCAGGTTTTCGAAAAAAGATTTATAAAAACCGGCCTGTCAGATGGAATCAATATTCAGGTTTTATCTGGTTTAACCAAAGAGGATAAAATTAAGAGTGGGACGGTGGAAGAGAAGAAGTAGGCAGTCGCCAGGCGCCAGTCGGCAGTCACCAGTCGGCGGTTGGCAGTTAATCCTAAATCTAAAATCTTCAATCAAAAATCCTAAATCTAAAATCTAAAATGATCAGTTGGCAGTCATTAAAAAAATTATAAAAACACTTCTTTTTGGGGTGTTTTTTTTTGAAAAATAAAAATAAACTAAAATTTTAGTTTGATAACTAAAATATTAGTTATAGTTTTGCCGTTAGAATAATGTCATCAAAAAATGGTGGTATTTTAATCGAAAATAAAATTGCATCATGAAAGAACTTACAAAGGCGGAGGAGCAGATTATGCAGATCTTGTGGAAAATCGAAAAGGGGTTTGTTAACGATATTCTCGAAGAATTTCAGCTTCCAAAACCTGCCTACAACACCGTTTCGACGATTGTCAGGATTTTGGAAAAGAAAGGGTTTGTTCTGCACAAAGCCTACGGAAAAACGCATGAATATTTCCCGTTGATTTCTAAAGATGAATACACCAAAACCTATTTAAAGGGTTTTCTCAACAACTATTTCAGTAATTCGTACCAGCAACTGGTTTCATTTTTTTCGAACGACAACAACCTGAGCGTGCACGAACTCGAAGAAATCAGAACGATGATGGATCAGCAAATCGAAAAGCAAAAAAATCAATAAACCTACCAGGTTTTATAATAAGGACCTGGCAAATAATTCAAAATATAAATTTAATCTGCTATGAATGAATTAGTTTTATATCTTTTACAATCAGGAATCAGCCTGACGCTGCTTTACGGAGTTTATTGGATTTTCCTGCGGAAGGATACTTTTTTCCTGGTCAACCGCACCTTTCTGGTTGCCTCAGTGATGTTTTCGCTACTCTTCCCGTTGTTGCAGCTTAAATGGATTTTTCCGGCGGAAGTAACTTCGACCTATTATGTCGTACTTGACGCGGTAACAGTAAACGCCACCAAAATTGAAACTACGTTTGCAAAAAACCTCACCGCAATGCAGGTGCTTTTGGTGGTTTACCTTACGGGGATAGCCATTTTTACGATCAGGTTTATTTTCCAACTGATGCAATTGGCTTTTTTGGTATATAAGAACGGCATCTCAAAGCACGAAGGCCTCCGCATTGTTTTTATCGACAGCAACTATTCGCCTTTTTCGTTCTTCAATCTGATTTTTATAAACCGCAAAGAAATCAACCAGCAAAACATCAAAGAAATCATCACCCATGAGCAGGTGCATATCCGGCAAAACCATTCAGCCGACCTGATTTTACTCGAAATTATGACCATCGTCCAATGGTTTAATCCGTTTGTCTGGTTTTATCGCACTTCGCTCAAGAGTGTTCACGAATTCCTTGCCGACCAGGGCGTTCTGCTAAAAGGATACAATCCGGTTAACTACCAAAATCTGTTAATCGGTCAGTATATGGGAATCCAGGTTAACGACCTGACCAATAATTTTAATCATTCACTTTTAAAAAAACGTATTACGATGATGACAAAAAGCAAATCGAACTACTTTGCAAAACTCAAAGTTTTGCTGGTAACACCCGTGGCGTTTTTCCTGGTGGTGGCCTTCACTGTATCGCCGGTTGTAAAAACTGTTGCACAGGTTGACAAACAAACCCAAAAAGTTGAAGCAAAATCACAGAGCCCTCAGGATGGTGACCAGAATGAGCTATTTACCGTGGTTGAGAATATGCCCAAGTTTCCGGGCGGAGAGGAAGCACGTGCAAAATTTTTTGCGGAAAACATCAAATATCCTGAAGCAGCCCGTAAAGCAGGAGTACAAGGAACTTGTTATGTAACTTTTGTTATCGAAGCAGATGGAAGCACTTCAAATGTAAAGGTTTTACGCGGAATTGGCGGTGGTTGTGATGAAGAAGCCGTTCGCGTTATCCAATCCATGCCTAAATGGGAGCCCGGAACGCAAAGAGGCAAAGCTGTAAGAGTGCAATTTAACATGCCAGTAAAATTTTCACTGGGCGAAGGTGATAAAAAAGTGATCGAAGGTTATGAAATCAAACCAGGAACGCTACCACCCCCACCTCCACCACCATCTCAACAACCCGACAAAAAATAATAGAAAAACCGGACTCGAAAAAGTCCGGTTTTTTTCTTTAAAAATCGTGTTTATAATTTTCACAAAACACTTCCTAAGCGATGGTACAAAAATATCGATTTTCGGTTTATAAATCCGGCATCACTTAATAATCAAATTTAATGTATTTTTGAAAAATAAGAACACCCAAGTTCATTTTCATTATTTTTCATTTAAAACGTATTATGATGATGACAAAAAACAAATTAAAAAATGGTTTAAAAAGCACTATTTTGCTTGTTGTTTTGGCCGGGCTTTTTCTGATGGTTGGTTGCAAGGTTAAACAGAAAGACACTACGATAATTCCTATCGTCAAAACCCCATCGAATACTCAGACCCCAGCACAAATTTCACCTGATACAGATCAAGATTCCTTCTTTATCACCGTGGAAGTCATGCCCAGTTTTCCGGGTGGCATCGAAGCACGAGGCAAATACCTTAACGACAATATAAAATATCCCGACGAAGCAATTAAAGCTGGCATTCAAGGAACTTGTTACATGAATTTTGTTGTTGAAACGGATGGCAGAATTACTAATGTCAGAGTTTTACGTGGAATTGGCGGAGGATGTGATGAAGAGGCAATTCGGGTAATTCAAGACATGCCTGAATGGGAACCAGGCTTACAAAGAGGGAAACCTGTGAGGGTGCAATATAACATGCCAATAAAATTTACTTTAACTGACGATAATAAAAAGAAATAAAGTTGGGCTTAAATGACAATGAAAGGCCACCTTTTGCCGCTGCATGTAGTAAAGCGAGCAAATAAAAAATGACATTACAGCACCGGCACTTAACCGGTGCTTTTTATTTTTTGCCAGTAAAAATCCAATCTATAAATTTCCGATTTTTGAAGAAAATTTAAACTCATGAAAACAACACAAAAATTAATACTGCTTTGCCTAGCACTCTGGCTGTGCACTGCAAACGTGACGGCACAATCCTATTTTTCCGAAACCATATCCAAACTCTGGGAAACCGCTGCAATTTTCGATGTCCCTGAGTCGGCATTTTATGATATCGAAAATAACGCAATCTATGTTTCCAGTATCGGCGGAAAACCGTCAGAAAAGGACGAAAACGGTTTTATCTCTAAAATCGAACCGAACGGAAATATCATTAAAATTGACTGGATTACCAGCCTAAACGGGCCAAAAGGCATGATTGTTTACAACGGAAAACTTTATGTTGCCGATATCGACCGTGTTGTGGAGATCGATGTAAAATCGGGTAAGATTTTGAAGATGCACCAGGCAAAAGGCGCCGAATTCCTGAATGATGTTGCTGCCGGCTATGATGGCACGATCTACATTTCGGATATGGGAACAGGAGGGATTTACTGCATAGTAAATGGCGAAATAAAACTCTGGTTTCCCAAAGGCACTTTTAACCGGCCCAACGGACTTTATTTTGATAACGGGAATTTGCTTGTTGGCTGCAAAGGCTCCATCCAAAGCATCAATCCCAAAACCAAAGAGATTACAGCGGTTGCATTAATTGACGGGGGCATCGATGGCCTGGAAAAGGACAAAAATGGAAATTTCATTTTTTCGGATTGGAGTGGTAAAATCCAGAAGCTGAAACCTGGAGGTGAGCCTGTGGTTTTGTTGAATACCACCGATGAAAAAATCAATGCGGCCGATATTCATCTTATCCGAGACAAAAACATCCTGCTTGTTCCCACTTTTTTCGATAACCGGATCATGGCTTATCAGATCAACAAAACCAATTAAATTACTGACGATCAATATTTCAGGTATTTTCCGGATTCTGGAATCATTGCAATTATTTCGGTGGTAATTAACCCTGGATAATAATAATTGCATGCTCGTTTAAAATGACCCGAATTTTAATATTTTTGACCCATCAAAACCAAAAAAAATGAAAGTAGTACAACGAATCGAAGAAGCCGTAAACTCGCTGAATATACCTGATGGCAGCGTAATTTATACCGCCGGTAATGCGGCAACACCACAGGTAATTTTAAGGCAGTTGGCCAGTGACACCGAAATCAAAAATGTAAGTTTGTTAAGTGTTCTTTTGCTGGGAAACATTGGTGATCTTTTTGGCAAAGAAACCTGCAAACGCATCACGCATCGGGTAATTTTTAACGGGCCACATTCGCGTGAAGCCATGAATACCGGCGGGGCCAGCTACCAGTTAATCCATCTTTCGGATATTCCGCGACAGTTGAAGAGTTACATCAAACCAACCGTGGTTTTCCTGAGTGTAGCCGGTCCCGACAATGGCGGGAATTTCAGTTTTGGAACAACGGTTGAAGGATGCAAAGCCGCCGTTGAAGTTGCAAAATCCCAGGGCGGAATTGTAATTGCCGAGCGAAATGCAAAAATGCCTTTTGTGCTGGGAACCACGCTTCACAAAAGTGAAATTGATTTTCTGATAGATACAGATTATCAATTGCCAATTAGTCCTGTCCATGAACCCGATGATCGTGCCAGACGCATTGCCCACATCATCACCGAGCTTTTTGTAACCGATGGATGCACGCTGCAATACGGAATCGGTGAAGTGCCCGAAGCCGTTACCGAAGCCATCATCGAAAAAGGGATTAAAGATATTGGCATCCAAACCGAGCTTTTTGCCGATGCGATGCGAAAACTCGTCGAGAAGGGCATTGTTACCAATAAACACCTCGATTTCAGGTTTTCGGTGGGAACGATTTTTCTGGCCAACGACAAATACGGCTACGACTGGATGAATTTTAACAGCTCCATCCAGAGCCGGCCTTCCGATTTTACCAATCATATCCCAAATATTGCAAAACTCCCAAAAATGCTGGCCATCAACAGTGCTTTGGGTGTAGATCTTCACGGCAACATCTGGGCTGATTCGCTTAATGCCACCAGCATTTACAGTGGTATTGGCGGGCAATCTGATTTTTTACGTGGCTCTTATCTTTCCAATGGTGGTGTTCCTATTATCGCGATGAAATCGACCACTTCCAAAGGAGGATCCAAGATAATGATGAAAAGCCCTGAAGGTATCACCACCACAGCCATTGCCGCCGACCCTGTGGTTATTGTGACCGAACATGGCGCCTTTAACCCACGCGGACTGAACATTGCCGAACATGCGGTTGGCATCGCCTATCTTGCCCAACCCGAATGCCGCGAACGGCTCCTCAAATATATTTACGACAGCAAAGAATACCACAAGCCGCAGCAAGCCCTCAACGGCCGCAGCCCAAAAGGTTTTACCTCGTTTGATGAGGTGAAATAAAGGAAGGGGCTGAAGGTTCTTTTTTAAAGGTTTTACCTTGTGTGGTGTTTAAAAAGGTTTCACCTTTCGTTGCGTTTAAAAAGGTTTCACCTCCTGGAGAGGTGAAACCTTTAGTGCGACGTTGAAAGGTTTCACCTTTTGAAAAGGTGAAACCTTTAGAATCTTTGGAAAAGCAAATGATGGTTTACTCAAAGCAACTCAATTTCCCTGATAAACTCAAAATCCTTGGTATTGAAACTTTTCAGAGGCAATTGATAATGAAAAGCCGTAGCTGCTATCAATAAATCAGGAAGATGAATGGAATATTGACGCACTGAATATCTTCGAATTAATGAAATTGCTTTTTGAACTACTGATTCGTTAAATGGCGCACGATCGTATGTTTCGATAACTTTTTCGATTTCATTTCTTCTTTTAATTGTTTTGCATCCAGCCAAAAGTTCCATGATGGTAATATCTGAGATTACATAACGAAACTGTTTTCTGGATAAAAAATCTATTGCCGCTGCATCTCTGCGGAATGCAGCAATCAGAATGTTGGTGTCTAAAAGGATTTGGCTTTCCATAATTTCTTTCTGAAAATTTCGGTCGGCTCATTTATTTCTGTCCAGTCTGCAAGCATTTCGTCAAGTGAACCAGCTACTCGTTTTGCTGGAATTATCTGGTCTTTAGTAAATTCGACCACATTGCTGACATGAATGTCGGAAATATAATCCATCTTATTGAGCGTAAGAAGTATTTTTTCGACCATGTCGGGATTCGGAACTGTGAATGTGATTTGTTGCATCGCTTTTTTTTACAAAAATAGTGGTTTTTGAAACATTTTGGTTCAATTGCTTTTTAAAAGGTTACACTATTGGTGCTGTTTAAAAAGGTTTCACCTCTTGTGCTATTTAAAAAGGTTTCACCTCTTCGAGAGGTGAAACCTTTCGTGCGTGAAAAGGTTTCACCTTTTGCAAAGGTGAAACCTTTTATCCCTGATAAAGGAGAAATCTTTTGTTGCTGTGGAAAAGCTAAAACCCCTCAGCACCTCAAAAATATTCCCTACTTTTGGAAGGCTTTCAAAAGCTCGTTTAAATCGTCTTTTATGAAAAAAATATTACTCTTTTTACTGATGCTTTCCTTGTTTCCATTGACAAACGCCCAGGAAACCAAAGAAATGAAGATTGTTGGCAAACCCAAAAAATTAGATACCGGCGAAATGGTTGCCCGCCGCGACGGGAACGGCAACTACTGCGCCGCCATTCAGGTAATTTCCAATTTGGACGGGTTTTCGTATGATTCGTTTGACGGCATGGTTGGAAGCATTGACGACAACCCCGGCATGGACATGGTTTATCTTACAAGTACGGAGCGCGTGCTCCAGGTGTTTAAATCCGGCTACAAACCGCTCAAAATAATCCTTTCTGAATTTGGGATTACGCTCAAAACCCGCGAAGTGTGGCAAATCGAAATTGCCGGCGATGAGCTTGCCGTTGTTTTGCCGGTAACTTTTCGTTTTACTCCGGCGGATGCAACTCTTCTGATTGATGGTAAACCTGCAGGAACTTCTGCCACACAAAATCTTGCTTTAGGAAAACATACTATTAAGCTTGTAAAAGACAGCTACCAGACCATCGAAAAGGACATTACCGTGGACGATAAAAATGTGTTTTTTGAGTGGAAAATGTTGAAACAGCCCGATGTTGCCTTACAAATTGAAACTATTCCCGAAGGCGCAACGGTATATTTGGAAGGTGTAAAACTTGGCGAAAGCCCGGTAGCGGCATTTTACAAACCCGGCACATATCCCATCCGTATTACCAAGGAGGGTTATGTTTCAATCGAGAACCAGAATCTTGAAGTTACACTTCCGCAAACCCGCAAGAGTTACACCCTCGAAGAAAATGTGGGCTATCTTACCGTAAACACCAATCCCGGCGCTACCGTTTATTTTAATGAAGAAAAGATTACCAACCCAAAAAATGTAAAGCTTGCTCCACAATTGGTAAAAATTAAAGTTACCATGCCCAAAGCTGAAACCCTGGAACAACAGGTGGTGCTGAAACGAAACGACAAACTGGTTTTAGAAATGTTCCCCGATGTGCAAACCGGTTCTTTGCAAATTGCAGTTACTCCCTTTGACGCCAAAATAGAACTTACCGGCGATGCCGGCGAAAAATATACCTCTGAAGGGATGAAGGTTTTTAAAGATATTCCGGTGGGGACTTACACCATTAAAGTAACCGCAGCCGGCTATACCAATGCAACCGAAACTGCATCTATAAAACAAGCTGAAACCAACAAAAAAACCATTAATCTTAGTAAACAAAACTCAGCTAATAATACCGGTAGTGCAACAACAACCTCTGCCGATGACATCGAAATGGTTTTTGTAAAGGGCGGCACCTTTACCATGGGCAGCAACGATGGCGAAAGCGACGAAAAACCCACCCACCAGGTAACTTTGAGTGATTTTTACATGGGCAAATACGAGATTACCCAAAAACAATGGCGCGATGTGATGGGCGCTTCGACTTCGCTCAGCGACCCATCATATTTTAAAAATTGCGACAACTGCCCGGTAGAACAGGCAAGCTGGAACGATGTGCAGGAGTTTATAAAAAAACTGAACCAAAAAACCGGTAAAACCTATCGGTTGCCTACCGAGGCGGAATGGGAATATGCAGCTCGGGGTAGTTCGACAGGCTCAGCAACCACATACGCTGGCAGCAACAACATTGATGAAGTTGCCTGGTACACCAGCAACAGCGGTAGCAAAACCCACCCGGTTGGCCAAAAGAAACCCAACGCATTGGGTATTTACGACATGAGCGGTAATGTATGGGAATGGTGCAGCGACCTGTACGGCAACTATAGCGGCGGCAGCCAAACCAACCCGCAAGGCGCCACATCAGGCTCCATCCGCGTGTTGCGCGGCGGCAGTTGGCGCAACTATGCCAGTCGCTGCCGTGTGTCGAGTCGCTACTACTTTTTCGGCAACGGGGACTGCAATTACGGGTTCCGGTTGGCTTTAGTCCCATAGTTTAGGGTGGCTTTTCCGGCCATACCTTTTGAGCAAAACATTGAGTTCACAAATTTTAAAAAATGATTCCTGAATCAGGTTAAAAACTTGATTCTTCTTAGAAAAATGAGTGCTACCTTTGTTTTGAAAAATTTAATGAAATCATGGAAAATACATTTAGCGGAATTGTTGATGAGATTTATGGCCTGCCTCTCGAAGACAAGCAAGCCTTATTAAATCTGCTTGAGCATAACATTGCCGAGGAAAGAAGGAATGAAATTTATACTAACTACCTTTCGGCAAAAGATGAAGAAACCAAAGGCAAACTCTCTTTTTCTTCCGACATTAATAAACTTAAAAAGTTGCTGTAATGGAGGTTTCGTTCAGCAGTTCCTTTAAAAAATCCGCGAAAAAGAAATTTAGAACCAATCCAGAGCTTGAGAATGAATTTTGGATGAGCGTGCAAATATTTACCGAAAACCCATTCGACCCGGCTTTAAAAACTCACAAGCTTTCCGGTAAACTGAGATTACTTTGGAGTTTCAGTATTGATTTCGAAAATCGTGTTGTGTTTTATTTTACCGACCAAAATCCGAAACAAGCTGTATTTGTGGATATTGGAACACATGCGGAGGTTTATTAAATGCCCGGCTACTTATAAATCCTGAAATTTGAAGTATTCACCAGCGCCGACGAATCCCACTCGTTGGGCTGCCAGGCGCGGATGTAAATGAGCGGGTCTTTTTCGTTGAAGTCAATTAACAGGAAAAGGTAGCCTTCGTCGGCATAAGTGGTGGATGAATAATTCTGGCGCATCTCAACGCCATAAACGCCGGGCGTGTTGTTTTTCTTCATAATCTCAAAAGCGCTGAAGTCAATAAAAATGTCTTTCTGGAAATCGAAAATCTTTTTTTGCCGGATGAGGTATTGCTGCTTGGTAAGCTGCAACTGCTCAAAACCGGGCTGTCCGGGCAACTGCGAATATTTAACATCTGCCGAAGGTTTGTTGCGGGTTTCAATTTTCCGGCCAATCAAAATCAGCGCTTCCTCGGCAAACATCAGATCAATGGTTTTCATATCGCGGGTAAGATAAGCTGTGCGATATTTCTCGATAAACTTGATTATCTCCTGCCGGTTTCCCCAATCGTTGCTATATTCGGCCTGTTTCACAAATTTCTCATACAAATCGTCGGTTATACAAAGGTTAAAATCAAGCAACGTTCCGGTTTTATCGAAGTCGAGAACCAAGTATTCGATGGATTGCTTGTTCATAGAAGGGTACAAATGATGCACATCAATTTTCCGTATTTCGTATCCCAACCGGGTTTCATTAACCATGGCATCCGTTTCGCCAATCAATGGTTTTGGGTGATTGTAGCGGATGTAGTCGTTTATTTTTCTTAAAAGGAAAGTGTCCTTTTCGTACTCATTTGCAATATTTTGTTCATCCCCATTTTGAAGGGCAACGATAAATTTGTTGGCGTTTATCAGGATTTGCTCCATTGCCGGGGTTGTATTTTCGAACTTCAAAACAAGCTGTGTGCCTTTAGGGATGAGTGTTCCGCTATTTGATTGCTGGCTGGAAGAAGTAGATTTTGAAAGTTTGATGTTACGCAGGTTTTCAAACTCAGGCCGAACAACCAGTTCCCAGAGTTCTTCAACAGCAGCGTATTCCTTGCGGGCATTAAAATATTCGTATTCGGGATAAATCTTCAGGTTATCAAAATCAATGCTGGAACCCAGGAGCCGGATGGCCGTTTTCCCATCTCTGACCTGTCCCGAGCCACCAATCTGGTAGCCGTCCCAAAAGCGAAAGTGCATCAGATTTACGGGCTTTCCGTTGTACGAAACATCAAAACTCACCTCACGTTCCTTGTCGTTAAGTTTTGTATCATTAACCAGATTAAAAACAACATCCTGCAAAATACCATTGATGGTTTTCGGGATTTCAAGGGTGAGGTTTATATCCTGCACCACCACGTGTTCTTCGGGGATTGATTTTAACAATACGATGCCGAAATAATAGTTTTTGAGCGCAAAGGCAAGGTTACCGGTTTCTTCGTTCTTCTTCCCATTCAAAAACATATTATAAACCATATTTTTACGCTCGTTGAACAGCTTTTTAACCTGATCCTTGGGCACGAATGCAAAAACCTCCACTTTGCCGTCAGGTTTCATGGTACGGATGGATTCAACCTCTGTTAAAGTGGCCATCGAGTAGGTGTTGATGATCGAAGAAGCCGTTTCCTGGAAATTCATGTTGGTTTCTTTGGATTTCATCTCGAACTGGCTGGAAACCTTTACGGCAATCTGTTCGCTGATTTCGCGGATGGCCTCATCGCGGGCCTGGTTTTCGCTGGAAGCAGTACTCGTGCCGTAATAATAACTGCCCGAACTGATGATTTCGCTTTTAGATGGCTGTTGCGCCAGCAGGGGAAAGCCGGTAAACCAGAAAAGAAAGAAAATCAGGGTCTTTTTCATGCCGTAATGCATTTCAATTTTTAGCGAAAATAATGCTTTTTATAGATGCATCTCCCTTTTCCTCTAAATCATACTTTTGATTGATAAAAATCCCTAATTTTGGAACGCTTTCAAAAGCTCGTTTAAATCGTCGTTTATGAAAAAATTATTACTCTTTTTACTGATGCTTTCCTTGTTTCCATTGGCACACGCCCAGGAAACCAAAGAAATGAAGATTGTTGGCAAGCCCAAAAAACTCGATTCCGGCGAAATGGTTGCCCGCCAGGACCAGAACGGAAATTATTGTTCAGCCATCCAGGTAGTTTCGGATATGGATGGTTTTAGCTACGATTCAAACGATGGAATTGTGGGCGATATTCAGGACAATCCTGGCCGTGACATCGTTTTCCTGACTCCGACGGAGCGTGTTCTTGATGTCTTTAAATCCGGTTATAAACCACTCAAAATAATCCTTTCTGAATTTGGGATTACGCTTAAAACCCGTGAAGTCTGGCAAATCGAAATTGCTGGTGATGAACTTGCCGATGTTCTGCCTGTCATTTTTCGTTTTACGCCGGCAGATGCTACCCTCATTATTGATGGCAAACCCACCGGAACTGCCATGACTCAAAACTTAGCTGTGGGGAAACATACGATAAAGCTTGTAAAAGATAGCTACCAAACCATCGAAAAGGAAATTACCGTGGATGAAAACAATGTTTTTTTTGAATTAAAAATGGTGAAACAACCCGATGCAGGTTTGCAAATTGAAACCATCCCGGAAGGAGCAACAATTTATCTGGATGAATTAAAACTTGGCGAAAGCCCGGTAGCAGCCTTTTATAAACCCGGAACTTACCCTATCCGCATTACCAAAGAGGGCTTTGTTTCTATCGAAAATCAGACATTAGAAGTAAAACTGCCAACAACCCGCAAAAGCTACACCCTCGAAGAAAATGTGGGATACCTTACCGTAAATACCAATCCCGGTGCTACAGTTTACTTTAACGACAAAATAATAACCAACCCCAAAAACGTAAAACTTGCGCCACAGTTGGTAAAAGTTAAAGTAACTATGCCCAAAGCTGAAACCTTGGAACAGCAGGTGGCGCTTAAACGCAACGACAAACTGGTTTTAGAAATGTTCCCCGATGTGCAAACCGGCTCTTTGCAAATAGCCGTAACGCCCTTTGATGCCAAAATAGAACTAACCGGCGATGACGGCGAAAAATATACTTCCGATGGGATGAAAATATTTGAAGAAATCCCGGTGGGAACCTACACCATTAAAGTAACCGCAACCGGCTGCACCACGGCCACTGAATCCGCCACTGTTGAACAGGGTGAAACCCTGAAAAAAACCATTAACCTTACAAAACCTGCAACTGCCGTTACAAAAACGGGCGGTGGCAGCAGTTATGGAAATAACAATACGGGTAGCAGCAAGGCTATTTCATCTAATGGTATCGAAATGGTTTTTATAAAAGGGGGCACTTTTCTCATGGGATGCACGAACGAGCAAAGTAATTGCGGGGATGAGGAATACCCAACACACAATGTAACTTTAAGTAACTTTTATATTGGAAAATATGAAATAACTCAAATGCAATGGCAGGAAGTGATGGGTGCTTCGACTAAACTCAGCAACCCGAGTTATTTTAAGGACTGTGATAATTGCCCGGTAGAAAGTGTTAGTTGGAACGATGTGCAGGAATTTATTAAAAAGATTAACATGAAAACTGGGAAAAACTATCGCCTTCCAACTGAGGCAGAATGGGAATATGCAGCAAGAGGTGGTGTTTTGACAAGCACAACGACCTACGCCGGTAGCAATAAGATTGACGATGTTGCCTGGTACGATGGCAACAGTGAAAGTAAAACACATCCTGTTGGTAGCAAAAAACAAAATGAACTTGGTGTTTACGACATGAGCGGCAATGTTTGGGAATGGTGCAACGATTGGTATGAGAAATACAGCGGAGGCAGCCAAACCAACCCACAAGGCCCTTCATACGGATCCAATCGTGTATTGCGTGGTGGTAGTTGGTGCAACGGTGCCAGTTATTCCCTTGTTGCTTTTCGTTATATTAACATTCCCGACTTCCGCACCTTCAATCTTGGGTTTCGGTTGGCTATGGACTTATAGTTTTGGGGTGTCTTTCCGGCCATACCTTTTGAGCTAAAGAATATGTGTTTGGCTATAAAAAGCAAAAAGTGTTAAAAAGCAAAATTTTAATTGGGAGGAAAGGGTTTCATCATTCGTGCGACGTTAAAAGGTTTCACCTTTTGGTTGAGTTTGGCTAATTTCTCATGTAAAAAGCTGCGGAACTAATGCAGGTTTGAAAAGGTTTCACCTTTTGCATAGGTGAAACCTTTAGTGCCCGTGGAAAAGGTGAAACCATTCGTGCCTTCATAAAAAGACGAAACCTTTGTTTATCATTATTCCCCTGATTTCCCTTACCTTTGCGCCAATTTAACATATCAAAAATTATTTAAAATGAAAAATCTTGCACTGATCTCAATTATGGCAATGTTTGCTTTTGCATTTACTTCGTGCGGTGGTTCTTCGCAAACCTGCGAGCAACTCGAAAACCAAAGGGCCGGAATAGCGCCTCAGGGCGTTGATTTCCAGGCTGTGCCTGAAACCGACATGAAAGCGAAACTCGCTACTTTTGCTTCGTTTAAACTTACCACCGACCTCAACCACCTGAGCGACAAGGAAAAACAAATCTTAACCTACTTCTTTGAAGCCGGTAAAATCATCGACAATCTTTACTGGAAACAAACCCTTGGAAACAAAGAAGGCTTTATGAGCCAGATCCAGGGTGAAGATGCTAAAAAATATGCCCTCATCCAGTATGGTCCCTGGGACAGGCTCGACAATAACAAATCCTTCCTGACCAATGTTGGCCCAAAACCTGACGGAGCAAACTTCTATCCACAGGATATGACCAAAGAAGAATTTGAGCAGTTGGCCGACACCAGCAAAACAAACCAATACACGGTAATCCGCCGCGATGATGCAGGCAAACTGAAGGTTTTGTGGTATCACGAAGTTTTTAAATCGGAACTCGAAAAAGCTGCTACTTTGCTGCGCAGCGCCGCTAACCTGGCCGAAGATGAAGGTTTGAAAAAGTACCTGACCCTCCGTGCCGACGCGCTGCTTAACAGCGAATACCTCGCCAGCGACCTTGCCTGGATGGACATGAAAGACTCCAAAATCGATTTCGTAATTGGCCCCATCGAAAATTATGAAGATGCGTTGTTTGGCTATAAAACAGCTTTTGAATCGTTCATCCTGATCAAAGACCCCGACTGGAGCACCAAACTGCAAAAATACTCGGCCATGCTGCCCGAATTGCAGGGACAAATTCCTACCGACCCAAAATATAAAACCGAAATTCCCGGCGCCAACTCCGACCTTAATGTTTACGATGTTATCAATTATGCAGGCGATTGCAACGCTGGCGGCAAAACCATCGCCATCAACCTGCCAAACGACCCTGCTGTTCACGTTCAGAAAGGCACCCGCAAACTTCAGTTGAAAAATGCGATGCAGGCCAAATTCGACAAAATCATGGTTCCCATTGCAAACCTGGTGATCGACCCGGCACAGATCAAACACGTTACTTTTGACGCTTTCTTTTCGAATGTGATGTTTCATGAAGTTGCACACGGCATGGGTGTTAAAAATACCGTAACAGGGAAAGGCACAGCACGCGAGGCTTTAAAAGAAACCTATTCATCCATCGAAGAAGGCAAAGCCGATATTATGGGTTTGTGGCTGGTAACAAAACTTCGCGAAAAAGGCGAAATTACCGATGGAGAACTGATGGATAATTATGTAACATTTTTTGCCGGGATTTTCAGATCGAGCCGTTTTGGAGCAGCAAGCGCCCATGGCAAAGCCAATATGATGCGTTTTAATTATTTCGCCGAAGTCGGCGCATTTACCCGCAACGCTGATGGCACTTATTCCGTGAACCTCGAAAAAATGAAGGAAGCCGTCGATTTATCCGTCGATAAAATCATGAAACTGCAAGGCGAAGGCGACTACGAAACCTGCAAAAAATGGATCGAAACCGACGCTTTTGTCCGTCCGGATTTACAGGCCGACCTCGACAAAATCAATGCAGGCGGCATCCCTGTTGACATCGTTTTTGAACAAGGCCCCCAAGAAGTTGGCCTTAAATAACATTAACCGGATTTCCGAAACAAAATCAGGTCAACACTGGCGGGGTTTTGTTTCGGAAATCCAATTTCTAAATTAAAAAAATGAAAACTCAAAAGCTCAGAATTTTACTCTTTACCTTCCTTCTCTTTACCTGCAACATCGCCTTTGGCCAACCCACCGATTTTCTTACCACCAACCTACCTATCGTAATAATCAACACCAACGGCCAAACCATCCCCGATGAGCCAAAAATAACCGCTCAAATGGGCATTATTTATAACGGTCCGGGCGAAATGAATAACCAAAACGACCCTGCAAACAACTACAATGGAAAAATTGGCATCGAGGTTCGCGGGCAGTCCACACAGATGTTCCCAAAGAAAAGTTACGCCCTCGAGACACGCGATAATTCAGGAGGAAATTTAAATGTTTCGCTCCTGGGCATGCCCGAAGAAAACGACTGGATTTTATATGCGCCCTACACCGACAAATCCATGCTCCGGAATGCAATTTCGTTTAGCCTTGGAAAATCAACAGGGCATTATTGCTCAAGGATGGAATATTGCGAACTTATCCTCAATGGCGAGTACATGGGTGTTTATATCCTGATGGAGAAAATAAAAAAAGACGACAACCGGGTTAATATCGCAACCCTCAATCCTGAAGAGATTTTTGGCGATGACCTTACCGGTGGCTACATCATTAAAGTTGACAAAATTGAATGGGATTTTCAATATGGCGACGATGGCTGGATTTCAAGCCCGAATCCCTCCTACCCCAACGCAATGAACATCACCTTCCAGTATTATTATCCTGAACCCGAAGACCTGGTAATTCAACAGCGGAATTATATTAAAGATTTCATTTTTTATGCTGAGAAAAACCTGATTTCAGCCAATTTTGCTGACCCGGTCTTAGGTTACAACAAATATTTCGATGTCGGCTCTTTTGTCGATTTTATGCTGATGAGCGAAATCTCTAAAGAGGTTGATAAATATCGTTATAGCACGTATTTTTTTAAAGAAAAAAACAGCGATGGCGGAAAGCTTTTTGCCGGGCCTATCTGGGATTTCAACCTGGGATATTCAAATGTTGATTATTGGCCTCCCGGAAATCTGACCTCAGGCTGGCTATACGAATTGGTTGAGCCTGTTGATTGGAGCATCATGTATTGGTGGAAACGGCTGAATGAAGACGTATATTTCCGTAATCTCGTAAAAACAAGATGGACAAGCCTGCGACAAAATGAGTTCAGCAATGCAAGGGTTGCTTTTATGATCGACTCGATAACCTCGTACATCGACGAAGCCCAGCAGCGCAACTATGAACGCTGGCCGATTTTGGGCGTTTATGTCTGGCCAAATTACGACTGGCAGAATAATACCTATCAGGATGAGGTAGATTACTTTGAAAACTGGTTAAATACAAGGCTTTCATGGATGGACAGTCATATTACAGGAACCATTATCGAGCCCTGGGCAGCCATTTCAGGCGAAGACACCGAAATCCATCTTACGCTTCATGAAGATTATTTTGCACGAACAATCCTCAAGAGTAAGTATTTCACCCTCAACGATGGGCCGCCAGGAGTAAGTCTTGATACCGTAATCTGGCAGAATGCCACTGAAGCTACCCTAAAATTAACCGGGAGTATTTCTGGAAATAGCGAGATGTCGGTAACCATCGCTGATAAAATAATCAACACCTTTGAAGACCTTAGGAGCAACACTTTGGGAACTTCAAGTTTGATTAGCTGGAATGAAAACCAGCCGGAAATCAGGGTGTTTATGTCGGGTGATGTTTTAAAGATCGAAAGTAATAATCCACACCTTATCGGCGAATCCGTCGGGATTTTTAATCTGATGGGGCAGCAGGTGGCCATGTACCAGATTTCGAAGCAAACCGAAAATTCGATCAGCTTGAATCTCCCGAACGGCATATACCTGGCTCGTGTTTTTTATGACAATAAACCACAATCCCAACGCATCGTCATCGCAAAGTAGCATTTAACCTGTCGTTGCCGCTGTTCAATGGCGAACACCAAAGCAGGAAAACCGAACAATCTGAACTTCATTTTTATCCGGATCAGATATTATAAAATTCATAGTCAACATTTTACATTACTTGGTATGATTTTGGACAAGTTGGCGATTTTGAAATTAAAGCAATTCAAATATTTACGATAAAAATTAAATTTTACAAAGATGAGAAAACTGTTCTTAACCTTTCTTACGGCCATCGTTCTTGGCTTTAGTTCTTTTGCAGCCTCACCTGCACCTGACGAAGGCATGTGGTTACCCATGTTTGTTGAGCGGCTTAACTGGACCGACATCCAAACTATGGGACTTAAACTTACGCCCGAAGAACTTTACAGCATCAATAACTCAAGTTTAAAAGATGCTATCGTTGGCCTCGCAGCCGGCAGCGCGCCTGGTGGTTTTTTCTGCACCGGCGAAATTGTTTCGGATCAGGGTTTGATTTTTACAAACCATCATTGCGGTTATGATGTTATCCAGAATCACAGCACCGTCGAGCATGATTACCTTACCGATGGTTTTTGGGCGATGAAACTCGAAGACGAACTTTCAAATCCCGCACTTACCGCATCATTCCTCATCAGGATGGAAGATCTGACCGCTCAGATTTTACCGCTGTTGAGTGACACGATGTCTCCAAAGGACAGGGCTGCAAAGGTTCGCGAAATCACAAAACCTATCAAGGAAGCCGCCGCAGAAAGTGGAAAATACGATGTGGTTGTTAAGAGTTTTTACGAAGGCAACGAGTATTACATGTTTGTTTATCAAACTTATAAAGACGTTCGTTTGGTTGGCGCTCCACCAGAATCAATCGGCAAATTCGGTGGCGACACCGACAACTGGATGTGGCCACGTCACACAGGCGACTTCTCCATTTTCAGGGTTTATTCAGCTCCCGACGGCTCACCCGCCGAATATTCAAAAGAAAACGTGCCTTTCAAACCAAGACATCATTTACCAATTTCGTTAAAAGGTTATGAGAAAAACGATTACGCCATGGTTTGGGGATATCCCGGCAGCACCGACCGTTACCTGACTTCTTACGGTGTTGAGTTTGCCATGGATAAGAAAAACCCTGCCATTATTGACGTTTTCGGCAAAGTACTCGAAAACATGAAAGTTTACATGGATTCCGACCCTGCACTCCGCATCGAATATGCCTCCGATTATGCAGGCATCGCCAATAGCTGGAAATATTTTATCGGACAAACAAAAGGTTTGAAAAACTTAGATGTGAAGAGCAAAAAAGAGAAAACCGAACAGCAATTTGCCACCTGGGTAAAAGCCTCGGCCGACCGTAAAGCAAAATATGGCAAGGTGCTCGAAGATGTGAAAAATTCGTATGTTTCGATGACCGGCATCGTTACTCCATTTTATTACCTCGCCATCGGATCTGGTCAGATCAGTCTTTTTGAAATGCCTCGTCAGGCAATTCAACTCAGTGGTTTACTCGAAGACAGTAAAGAAAACAAGGCGGCTATCGAAGAGTCAACAAAAGCGATGAAAGAGGGTGCTGAGGATTATTATAAAAATTTCAATGCCAGCATGGACAAAGACCTGCTGAAATCGATGCTCAAAATGTTTAAAGCAAAACTGACTCCCGAACAGCTTCCGGATGTTTTTACAACCATCAACAAAAAATTCAAAGGAAATATTGACGCTTATGTTGATGACATGTACGAAAAATCAATTTTTGCCAGCAAGGACAAGATGATGAAATTCTTAAACAAGCCATCGAAGAAAACACTTGATAATGATCCTGCTTTTGCAGCTAACCAGGCTTTTATGAGCAGTATGATGAAATACCAGGGCGATTTTTCGAAAGGCGAAAGCACCGTTGACCAGAATATGAGGCTTTTTATTGCCGCTTTGCGCGAGATGAACCCTGATAAAAAGTACTTCCCCGACGCTAACTCAACGATGCGTTTCACTTACGGCACCGTTGAAGATTACTATCCTGCCGATGCCATTCATTACGATTATGTAACCAATCTGGCTGGTGTGATGGAAAAAGAAGACCCAAAAAATCCTGAATTTGTGGTTCCCTCAAAGCTTAAGGAACTTTTCAAAGCAAAAGATTTTGGTCAATATGGAAAAGATGGTAAAATGATTACATGCTTTCTCACCACCAACGACATTACCGGCGGAAACTCCGGCAGCCCCGTTATAAATGGAAATGGCGAACTTATCGGCATCGCTTTCGACGGAAACTGGGAAGCCATGAGCGGCGACATCGCCTTCGAAACCGAGTTGCAGCGCACCATCAACGTGGATATCCGTTACGTGCTTTTTATCATCGATAAATATGCCGGCGCCAAAAACCTGATTAACGAGTTGACGCTGGTTAAATAAAAGGTGTTGGTTTTTTAACTTTGAAAAGCCCTGCAAATGAATGTTTGCAGGGCTTTTTGATATATAAATATTTATTCCAATCCTGAAATATCTCTGGGAATCCTCATGAGACAAGAGTTAGAATTTCTTCTTTGATGAAATGAAGCCGTGCTAATTTTGGAAGGTCATCCCCTTCAAAGTGGCAAAGAATGGCATCTCTGACCATTTCTTTCAGTTCGCCAATTGTTTCGGCTTCGGTAAAAATAGAAGAGCCGACAGCCTTCGCGGTATAACCACCTTCAGGTGCTTCTTCGACGATAAATAATATCTCGTTCATAATTATTTGATTTTGAGTTTCAAAGATACATCTTTTTCGACAACGAAAGCATGTCGTGGAACAACAGTTCCCGACAACACAGGTAACAAATTACAATGGTTCCTGGCATACGAAAAAGGTTTGAAAGGCTTGCAGGCATGTTTACCTTATAGCTTTTCATTTCTTTTTTCCTGATTCTTCCTGTTCAAAAAAAGTTTCATCTTTTGGACGTGTGAAAAGGTTTCAACCTTGGCAAAGGTGAAACCTTTACTGAATCACATTCAGTCCGGTTTAAAACCCATTAAAAAGCTACCATCAAAGTGAATTTTCGTTACGTTCGTTTTAACATTGATAAATACACCAACGCCAAAAACCTAATTGATGCGTTGACGCTGGTCAAATCATTATCAATCAGTTGTCGGCTGAAACCCTGATTTTCGATGTTGCGAGCAGCTTTGATTCGCTAGTAGTGGGACAGGTTTTTCGTTGATTTCTTGTATGATAAACAGGTTTTATCCGCGTCCACCAAAAGGCGGATACGATTGATTTGCAGTCATTTTAAACTTGTTGACCAAACAACGTTAGTGTTTAAATATTAAAAATCATTTTTTTAGAAATCGAGTAGGAAGTGAGGGATTATTTCCCTCACTGTCCTCTCACACCACCGTACGTGCCGTTCGGCATACGGCGGTTCGTAGAGTTTAGAATTTTACGTTCTTGTCTTCTCCTTCTGTTAACGCCTTGGCAAAACTC
>CAJATL010000007.1 GCA_903944895.1 uncultured Bacteroidota bacterium | reverse complement strand
TATCTGGACTTCCTATGTCGGGTTTGATTATTCTTCGTACAAAATTTTACGGCAGTCGGCTTCGGGAAATTACGAACAAATTGCATCAGTTTCGGCAAGTTTCAATTCATACAGCGATTTTAATGCACCTCCGGATGTAGTTTCCTATATGATTAAAGTTGAACACCCTGCAGGGTGCAATCCGGCATTAGGCATGGATGATTTTAGCAGTATTTTTTCCAATGTAGCTCCAACGGGTAGCACGGTATCAATAAATGAAAACTTTGAAACCGAATTCAATATTTTTCCAACTCCGGCCGATGAGCAGATCAACATTAAATTTGGTCAAAATATCAGTGGAATTACACGAATTATTTTAAGTGATTTGACTGGAAGGACTTACCTTTCCGTGGCATTCGATGATATTCGGCAAGATCAGGTTCGGGTGATCAATACATCCGGCTTAACGGAAGGGATGTACCTGTTGACAGTATTAAACGATGAAGGCAAAAACACCCGGAAAGTTGTGATCAGACATTAGCAGGTTGCACCAGGAAATGGTTTTCACAAGACAGTAAACAAAGTGATTTCCGAAAGGTCATTAGTATTTTTGACACCTGATCCGGAGTTAACAGATTAAAATCGTTTACCTTCCGGATATAATTCCCCTGCTTAGGCGATATTTTTTCCTAAGCAGGGAATTTTATTTTCCTAAGCATCCGATTAAGTTTTCCTAAGCAGGAAATTTAATTTTCCTAAGCTGGAGATTTTCAATTAATCCCTGAAACGAAATCCCGGCAAAAGAATTTTCACAGCACAGCGACATAGTTAAACCCGCCTGTTTTATTAATTCAGGCTTGTTTCACTTTATCCATGATTTCCAATTCCGCTCATTTTTTTTGGTTTTTGGATAATTCTTTTTTTTGGGTTTTGAGAAATCTTTAGCGATTCGATAGTAAGTAAAATCTTTACCCAGGTGGTGGTATGGGGCAGAGGTATTTACTATATTTTTGCCAAATGTATTACAGTTCATTTATGGGTAAAAATCAAAAAACAGGTAAGCTTCCGGCATACTGACTATTGATGGAAATTTATCGCTATAAGTGTTTTTAAACCGAAAAGCCTCACCATGCCTAAAGCGTGGGTAGGTTTACGATAATAAATCAAAATAATGAGGAATTCCCTTTTTTTATTGATAATGATGTTTCTGGCTTTTGTCTTTGTGGCAAAATCTCAGGATGTTGTTGAAACCGAAAGCAGTCAAATGATTGCTTTGCATGAAAAAAGGCTCAGAATGCAGCGGGAATTTCAACAAACAGGTTTTGCCGGAAAGAATATCAACATCATTTATCAACGGGCCTGTTGGGAAATTGACCCGGCTGTTGTTTACATCAAAGGCGCAATTACGACTTATTTTAAGCCTGTTTTTGATGGAGTTAGCTCAATTAGCTTTGATCTTTCCGATAGTTTAACTGTTGATTCGGTTTTTTATCATCACCAAAAGGCAACATTTCAACGGCAAGTTCCAAATCAGTTTGAGATTATTTTTGAAATGCCTTTAAATATTGGCATAACCGACTCGGTGACTGTTTTTTACCAGGGAATTCCTCAATACGGAGATGGCCATGGCTCCTTTGAGCAGGGCTTTCACGATAATTATCCCATCGTATGGACATTTTCGCAGCCTTATGGTTCGGGCGACTGGTGGCCGAGTAAAAACGATCTTTCCGACAAAATTGATTCCCTCGATATTTTCGTAAAAACGCCACTTCCCAATCGCGTGGCCTCTGTTGGCCTTTTGGTTGATTCGCTGGCCGAAGGCGATTTTACAACCTGGCATTGGAAGCATCGTTATCCGGTGGCAGCCTGCCTGGTTGGCATTGCGGTTACAAATTATGTGTCGTTCAGCGATTTTGTCGAAATTGACGGCAAGCAACTCGAAGTTCTCAATTATGTATATCCCGAAGAACTGACAACCGTGCGGAATCAGGCGGCAGGCGTGCTGCCTGTAATTCAACTTTTCAGCGAGCTTTTTACACCTTATCCGTTTTTGGATGAAAAATACGGTCATGCCATGTTTGGCCATGGGGGAGGAGAACAGGTTCAAACCATGAGTTTTATGGGGGCTTTTACGCACGACCTGATGGCCCACGAGTTGGCTCATTCGTGGTTTTGCAACGATATTACCACAGCCTCCTGGCACGAAATCTGGCTCAACGAAGGCTTTGCAACATACTGCACCGGCCTGAGTTTTGAACATTTATTCGAGGGCTATTATTGGCCAATCTGGAAAAACAACACGCTTAATGCCATCATTTCGGAGCCCGACGGATCGGTTTATGTTGATGATACAACTTTGGTTTCGAGGGTTTATAGCCCACGACTGACTTATCACAAAGGGGCTTACCTGGTTCACATGCTCCGATGGGTTTTAGGAGATGATGATTTTTTTCAGAGCATTAAAAATTACCTGAACGACCCTGATCTGGCTTATGGATTTGCCACAACTCAAAACCTGAAAGACCACCTCGAAGCAGCAAGCGGAAAGGATTTGACCGGTTTTTTTGAGGATTGGCTCTATGGAGAAGGTTTTCCGACTTATTCGTTGGTTTGCAAAACCCTTGAAGATGAAAAGTTAAGTGTGATGATCAATCAAACACAGTCGCACCCATCGGTTGATTTTTTCGAAATGCCTGTTCCGGTCAGGTTTTATAGTGATGGAAAAGATACAACCATCGTTTTTGATCACCGTTTCTCAGGTCAGGAATTTTTAACTAAGCCTGGATTTGTGCCCGATTCATTGGCCATTGATCCTGAAAAATGGCTCATTTCAGGAGGAAACAGTTACACACTCGGAACAAATGAAAATGATATTAAGTCTTTTAAAATTCTCCCCAATCCTGCCCAAGATTTTGTCATCATCGAATTTCAAATGCCACATTCATTTACAATTTATCAAATCAATGATGTGAGTGGAAAAATGCTTCTTTCAGGAAAAATAAACCGGGGTAACGAAATTTGCAGAATTGATATTTCAACATTGCCTCAAGGGGTTTATCTGTTTAGCTTCGCATCAGATAATCTGAAAACCTCTGATAAAGTGGTGATTTCAAGATAACGTTTTGCAGGAAGAAACCCATCAAAGTTTTATTCAGACTTTTCTGATTATCGGGTACGTTTTTTCTTTGAGGTTTAAACCGCCCGCTTTAGATGATTGTCCAGCATCAATAAAATGAAATGAAAAATGTTTCGGAATTGATGATTTTCTCTCAGGAATTTGGAAAAACAGGCTGATCCAAAAGCTTTTTCTACCAATTAAAGCCATCAAATATCTCCTGTTGATTGGTCAATTCCTCCAGATTCATGTTTTTAAAATCCTGACAGTGAATATTCTTAACAATATATTAACAACTCTTTAGATAATTTAATTATAAACTTTTGTGACTACCCTTGTAATGGAGTAACATTGTACATTAATAAACGAGTCTGTATTTGAGACTTCGGCTGAAAATAATTAATACTTAAAATTAAATACTATGAGAAAGTTTTTTACACTTTTAGTTTTGTTGGTTTTGGTAGTTGCTTCAACCTCAGCACAAAACCCTTTTGGAAATGGCTCTAATGGAGCCTTGACGGTGACTGTTGGTCAAACATTAACCATAAACACCGACCGCACTGCTGTTACAGGCAGTAATTCCCAGGGATCTCAGGCAATTTTTGTTGCCAGCTCTGCAGGCTTCCAGGCCGGGGATGAGATTTTAATCATTTCGATGCAGGATCCCCAAACCAATATGGCTCAAAATGTTACCGGGCAATGGGAAACTCATCATATTGTCAGTGTTGGAGCGGGTGTTCTCCTGCTTCAAAATTCATTAAATAATAATTATTATGCCGAAGGAGCAAAGAAACACCAGGTTGTAAAAATTCCGCAATACACCACGGTAACCATTTCGGGTACGCTTAACTGCCCTGCCTGGGATGGAACAACCGGCGGTATTTTGTATTTCAGATCGAATGACGTTGTAACGGTAAATGCTACTGGTACGATAACCTCTTCAGGCAAAGGTTACCGCGGAGGTACACAATATGGCGATTCACATGGCGGAGGCCAGGGCGGCGAAAGTTTTGTAGGCATAGGTGGTTTAGGTGGACACCACACTGCTGATCCACATGGAAAAACAGGTGCCGGTGGCGGAGGTGCAGCATATAATGGCTACAACGGTGGCAACGGAATTGCAGGTGGCGGTGGTGGTTCTACCGGTGGCTCGGTTGGGGTTGGCTCGGCAAACCTTGGCGGTTCAGGCGGCGGTGGCGGTGGCCACGCCGGTAGTGCAGGCGGCGCCGGTTATGGAACTTTTGGCTATGGTGGAAATAGCTACGGAAACAGTAATAATGGATCGAATGGAGGTGATAATTTTTCCGGAAATGGGGGAACTAACGGAACCGGCGGCGGCGGTGGCGGCGGTGGAACTTATGGTTCTGCCGAACTTTCAAAACTTTACCTGGGCAGTGGCGGTGGATGTGGTGGCAGACATAGTGGCTATGCTCCTGGTTTTGGTGGACAGGGTGGTGGATTGCTTTATATTTCGGCTTATGAAATTAACTGTGCAGGAACAATTGAATCAAGCGGTGGAAATGGCGGTAACGCTGGTTATGTTTGTGGTGGCGGTGGTGGCGCTTCCGGCGGTTCAATTTATCTGGAAGCTGTTAGCATGGAACTTTCAAATCAGATTAGCTCATCGGGAGGAACTGGAGGCGCTGGTACAAGTTACGGCAATCCTGCCGGAAATGGAGGCAAGGGACGAATCAGGTTAAATAGCAACACATTGGCCAACACAGGCCAGATTAATCCTGCTCCTTACTTAGGACAGTTTAATAATATTTTTCATGCCGAATTATCAAATACCAATAACCTTGCAGGTCCGTATCCGGTATCTGCCTTGATTATTGACAATGAGGGCAGCCCGATCACTCAGGCAAAACTTTATTACCGGATTAATGGTGGCGCTTTTGTTGAAGTTGCCATGACAGCAAGTAAAAGTGGTCAGCAATTTACCGGAAATATTCCCGGACAAGCGATCAACACTACCATCGAATATTATATCACGGCTACCGATGGAACTGATAATTATATTGCTCCTATTGGTGCGCCGGCTGAGCTGTTTTCGTTTATGATATCAGGTTTTCCTCCTTATGGCTTAACCAGCACGGATTTGCTTAATGGAACTGTACGACTCAACTGGCATCGCCCTATTAACCTTACCAATTTTACACATTACACCATTTACCGCAGCGAGCAAAAAGATTTTACGCCGGGCGGTTTCAATCTTTTGATGGATAATGTAAGCGACACAACTTTTGTTGATGCCACAGTTACTGATTTTCACACCTATTATTATGTCGTGTCGGCCAAATTCAATTATAGTGGCACCATTAATGAATCCTTTTCCGGTAAAACCGGAGGTTTATTGGTTAACAACAGCGGACAAACAACTGTCTTGGGTTATGCCTTCCTGGAAGGACGTAACAACCATGCAAACATAAAGGTAAAATTTGTTCCCCTTTCGCCATCGGCAGTAGCCGACAGCGTTTATACCAATGCCTTGGGATTTTTCGAAAACCATAATATTTTCCCGGGCGTGTATTCGGTACGATTTATCAAAACCGGATTTCAAACCCCAATAATTATCGAGAATATTACCATCGTTGCCGACAAGGATTTGGGACAGTCAACCCTTTATGATCTGGGAACGACCTATTCGGGGAATGTATCAGGTACCTGGAGCAATTTCGCAAGTGTTTCGGGCGATATCACAGTCCCGGCAGGCGATTCATTAATTATCGAAGCTGGTACGATTGTTCGTTTCCTGGGTAATTATAATTTCCTGGTTTATGGATACCTGGCTTGTAACGGAGCCGAAAATGATTCCATAGTTATAACGTCAGGTCCGGCTAATCAGGTGCAGGTTCCAAACCAATGGAAAGGTATTGATTTTTATAATTCTGCCGACGATAATTCTTACCTCCATTACACCAAAGTTGAATACGCTTACGATGGAATTTACCTGGAATGGGCATCTCCGACTATCGAAAACAGCCTTATCCAACTGCACAGCCGTTATGGAATTGTGATGCACCAATCACAGGCGCATATCAATAATTCTACTATCAAAACTATCAGCGACAGAGGAATTACGATGAATTATTCTTCTCCTCTAATCGAAAATTGCCTTGTAAATAATTGCACCAATCATGGCATCAGTCTTGAAAATTACTCAAATCCAACAATTTCTTCCTGCAATCTCAATAATAACAATTATGGAATTGTTGCAGCCAGTAATTCTGATCCTTTTGTTGACGGATGTACAATTACAGGTAATGCAACAAATGGAATACATTTTACTACTATCTGGGGCAGGGGTTTGATCACTAACAATACTTTTATTGGCAACGGTAAAGGGATTTTCCTGTATTACCAATCATCTCCTCAAATCAAAAATAACCAGTTTATTCAAAACAGCTATGGTATCGAATATCAATACGATTGTGATGCTATTGTTACCGAAAACACTTTCGTAAAAAATTCGTACGGCATTGTTTTTAATACTTCAAGTTATTACTGTGAAACAACAATCAGCAAGAATGTATTTGCCTACAATACGAATGATGGTATTCATAAGAATAATCATTCATACGGGGATAATCCAACCATTAAATACAACACAATTTTCGGCAACGGTGGTGATGGCATCGAGATCAATCAGGCTGGAACTGAAATTATCACCAACAATAATATCGTCGAAAATGGCGGCTATGGCATACGCGCAGCGATTATGATCGAAACTTTTGAAAACAACAATATTTCATCAAATACTGCCGGAGCTATCTCCAATCTTGCCTTCGTTCCTGCTGAAACCTGGAATTTCGTTTCGACAAATCCAAACAACAATGCAAGTTGCGATATTTACCGTAATATCAATGAAGACCCCAAATTTGTATTGGCAGATACATTGGATTTCACGCTTCAGAATGGTTCAAAATGTATTGATGGCGGTGCAACTGCGGTGATTGATCCGGATGGCTCGGTTTCGGATATTGGAAGATTTCCATTTGAACATGGGAATCCTCACAAGATCACTGTTACAGGTTCCGATAATCAAACAGTGTCGCTCGCGTGGGATCATGTAGTTTACGATTCGCTGGTAGCCTACAAAGTTTATTTTAAAGTTGCTGCAAACCCAAATTATTCGCTTTTTGGCAGCACTGCTGATACAGCCATCAATGTAACCGGACTTACAAATAATCTTCTATACGATTTTACAGTACGTGGTAGTTACCCTGGTTACGAATCAGTTAATGCACCAAAAGTAAGCGAACGGCCTGGAATTCCGGAACTGGAGTTCAATCCGGGATCATTCAGTTTGGTAATCCCTACAGGTCAGGCTACAAAAGTCGAAAACCTGACCTTGACTAACAGTGGAACCCGCGATTTGCAGGTTAGTTTTCCTGCCGGAAATGAAAACTCAGGAAATGCTTATTTTGATGGCGCCGGCGATTATGTTTCTTATGGAAACCCTGCTCACCTGGGAGGCATGACAGCGCTAACAATGGAATGTTGGTTTTACCGCGAAAACAATGGCCACATTATATTTATGGGAAAAAATTACCGGAATTTTTCTCTTGCTATCAATGGAAGTAACCAGGTATATTTCTATAAAGGATACGGCACTCCCGAAAGCTATACTTATCAGGAGTGGAGCACCGGTTATTCGATTGGTGCCAATCAGTGGTATCATCTTGCAATGACCTGGGAAGGAAATACTTTAAAGTTATTCGTCAACGGAAACCAGGTGTGGACGATAGCAAATGCACAGAGCGGTCCGATTCCCGACTTTATCGGCTATAATTTCCAGTTGGGAAGAGCGGCTGACGAAAACAGCTATTATTTTAAAGGAAAAATGGCTGAAGCCAGGTTGTGGAATGCAGCACGCAGCCAGGATCAGATCCGTAAAAATATGTATCAGCCAATTGGTGGAACCGAAGCTGGTTTAATTGGCTATTGGCCGCTTCAGGATGACTTTAACGATCACTCAACCTATGGCCTCACTGCTTCGGTTGTTGGAAATACTGTTTTGCAAACATCAACGGCTCTTCCGTATGTTTTATACAAAGTACCACAGGAGCAATACACGGTTGCGCCAGGCAGCAACCAGATTGTACCCATCACTTTTTACAACCGGACCGATATGTCCTCCATATTCTTCACAACCAGCATGATTGCCAATGATGCCGACGAACCCGTAACAGACATTGAAGTTGCCTTGAAATATGGCGAAACTGTTCCGGCCACACCTGTTCATTTTGTTCCGGTAGCTCCAACCGGGAAACCTTATTCGATCTATATTTCAGGTGCTACGATTGATGGCGTTACCATTGCCATCGGTGATGAAATCGGTGTCTTTGATGGTAGCCTTTGCGTAGGTGCAGGAATTTATAACGGAAGCTTTAATTTTATTTTCACGGCCTGGGAAAGTAATCCGGGGCTTGGCCTTACGGGATTTACACCTGGTCACGCCATGAGTTTTAAAATGTACGATACTTCCGCCGATCTTGAAACCAACGAAGCCGAAGAAACTTATTATATCGGCAACGACACCTTTGGCTACGGAGCTTTCTCGGCACTTTCGCTCGAAGCATCGGTTTATAATATCCAGAATGTTGCAGTTACCGGAGGTCAGTTTAACCTGGTTTCGTTTAACCTGCTGCCACATTATCCCAACGCCTGGAGCGTTTTTGGTAACCTTCCGGGATTGCAGATTGCTTACAACGATGCCGGCGGAGTTTTAATCCCAGGTTATAATATCAATACCATTGGTGATATCAATTTCAGGGACGGGTTCTATATTTATGCCGATCAAAATGGCAGCATCGCCTACGAAGGAACCTACATTCATGTCGAAGACTGGGATATTACCGTGGAACCCAACAAATGGAATTATGTCTCGATGTTAAGCCGTAATCCGGTTGCTGTTACTGATGTTTTTGCAGGATTGGAAAGCAGCATCAGCATTGTTCAGTCGGCATCGGGTGCTTCATGGATTCCTTCACAAAGCATAAACACCATCGGAAATATGCAGCCGGGACTTGGCTACAAAATCGCACTGGCTGTTCCTGCCAGCATTACCTTTAATTATCCGGCAGGAAGTAAAGGTGCTTCAGCAATATCTGAATCGGGAACCAAAACTCAAAAACCGACAAGACAAACCGAATTTTTCGGTTACACCGAAACAGGATTGCCATACGCCGTTATCGTAAAACTGAAATCACCGCAGGAATCGGTTTTTAACCTTGTTCCTGGAAATGAGATTGGTCTTTTTGATGGCAATCAATGCGTTGGAGCAGCCATATACGAAGGTGGAGATCAGATTTTAATTACCGCTTGGGAGCAGGATGAGTCGCAAAACTTAACTGGTTTTACCAATGGAAACCTGATCACTGCAAAGGTTTACCGCGAAAACTTTATAGGCACAACCAAACAAAAGCATAATCTGACCAGTTTTACTGGCGGAATACCGGTTTACGGTGAAGGCAACTACGCAAAAGTTGTACTTGACGTAATTCCTACCATCGAAGAACCTTTCGGGCTTGATGTACTTCCAAACCCGTTCAAAGATCTTACTTCGGTTATTCTTGAAATTCAAGACGAAAACCTGGTGAAGGTTAAAGTTTACGATAATACAGGTCGTTTGGTAAAATCACTTGCCGACGATCATCTGCTTCCTGACACCTACCGTTTAACATGGGATGGTACCGACCTCCATGGTAAAAAGCTGAACCCTGGTGTTTATTTCATCATTGCTGAGACGACCGGAAATACAATTACCAAAAAAGTGATTATTCTGCAGTAACCTCCGGGTTTTTGCTAATCAAAACTTTTTGGTATTTCGGGTAATGTTTGATAGTTTATTTGAATCAAAACAACTTTGAATTATGGAAGCAAATCTTTTATATAAAACATACAAACAGAGCAGGATATTCCTGCTGCTGATGATACTTTTTGCGTTCGGTGGAAATGCCTGGACGCAAAATTACGCCCTCAGGTTTGATGGCAGCGGTGATTATGTGAATACTTCCTTTACGGGAACTCACAGCATCTGGACGCTGGAAGCCTGGGTTAAGGATGACGGAACACAGAGCGATTATTGTTCGATTATCCAGACTAACACTGGTAATGACGACGCACTCTATATTTATCCCAACAGTTCTGGAAATGTGTTGGGTTACTGGCCTGCCAGTGGTGGGACAACAACTGTTAGTCCAAACATGTGGACTCATGTTGCTGCAACACGCGGCACAGATGGCGTTGTGCGTTATTTTGTGAACGGACTTCCTGCCGGCAGTTCAGGCACTGCTGTTTCTGCCATCAATAAAATTCAGCTTGGAGGCTACGGAACAAGCGATCCGGAAGTCTTTTCAGGAATCATCGACGAGGTGAGAATCTGGAATTATGCGCGAACCACCGAAGATATCGGTGCCTGGAAAAACATCGTTTTAACAGGCAATGAATCCGGTTTGCTCGCTTACTGGAATTTTAATAGTCAAAATCTCACCGATTTATCTGCAAACGGATTTAATGGAACCATTTTCGGAAATACAACCATCGTCAATTCCGATGCGCCGGTTTACGCGAATGCTCCCGGAAACGAAGCTTTCGAATCAGTTCCTCCCACAGGTTTACCGTATAATATTGTGTTGTCTGATCTTACCATCAATGGAAGCGAAATTCCAGCCGGTACCCAGATTGGCGTATTTGATGGTGAATTATGCGTTGGAACAGCCATTTACAATGGTTCTCCCAACCAAAATCTCGTTGCCTGGAAAGCTGATCCATCCCAAAACCTTGCTGGTTTTACTGCCGGAAATCCGATGTCTTTTAAATACCATATAGCCTGGCATTCGACGATCAGGAATTTTGATGCTACCAAAACCATGTTAAAAGGCAATGGTACCTTTGGAAATGGAGCTTTCAGCAGGGTAAATCTTTCGGTTACCACCAGCCTCGTTCCCGATTTTGCTATGCTGGATGAGATTTTGAATTTCAATACGGTTATCGTAAACCAAAGTAAAACTTTGCCGATTGTTTTCGAAAACAATGGGACGGCTGTTCTGGCCATCAGTTCCATTCAAAATTCGAGTGCTAATTTTACACGGTCAGAAAATAATTTCTGGATAGCTCCTGGTTCGAAGGATACTTTATGGATAACTTTCAAGCCCACAGCAGTTACCACTTACAGCGACCAGCTCACATTTAATACCGATGATCCTGATTTTCCAAATATGTCGGTTCCGCTTTATGGCACGGGTCTTCCACAGCCAACAGCGCAGATTGTTGTAACTCCGGCGGCCCTGAATTTCGGTGGCATTTCAAAGAATACCACCAAAACCATGTTGCTCAATATCCTGAATCCGGGAAACGGAACTTTGACGGTAACCTCCATCAGTTCATCAAATCCTGCGTTTACGATTTTTGGAGGAGGCTCGTTTTCGCTCGGGCAGGGAGAAAACAGGGATGTTTCGGTGGTTTTTTCACCTACACAGGCAGGGGTTTTCAACGGACAACTCAGCATAATTAATAATGCGCAAAATCAAAGTATCCCGCTTTCGGGGATTGCTTCGCAAGGCCATTTTACAAGTGTGGCGCCAACCGGTAAACCGTATACTTTAATTGTTCAGGATGTTGATATTGATGGTTTCAGGCCGTTGGCCGGAGATGAAATTGCAGTTTTTGACGATAATTTATGCGTTGGAACCGGCATTTCCGGACAGGGAGGAAACAGCCTTCTGCTCACCGGCAGTAATGGGTATATCATTAATGATAACTCGACAGCCTTCGACCTTCAGCAGTTTACGATTTCGGCATGGGTTTACTCATCCAATTTCAATCAGAATGGTTTTATATTCGAAAAAGGGCAGGTCAACAGCCAATATTCCCTGTTTTTCGAAAGTGGCAGTATCAATTTCAGGACCATCCCAACCGAGGGTGGCTACGATGATTTTTATGTAAACCTTGCAACCGCAGGAATCGTTAACAATCAATGGAATCATATTACTGTAACTTATAACGGTTTTCAAAAAACGCTTTTTGTAAATGGCGTGGTTAAAGCCACTCAATCTTATTCCAAACAAATCAGGACCGGAATGGCCGGGCAGATTATCGGCGCTTACGGCGGCAATGGTGGCCATTCTTATTTTTACAACGGCAACATCGACGAAGTGCGGGTTTATAATTATGCCCGCTCAGTATTTGAAATCGAAAGTGACAGGTTTCATGAATTGCAGGGTAATGAGTCCGGCCTTGTTGGCTACTGGGATTTTAACGAAGGCAATTTCAATAATCATGTTCCTGGTTCCACATCATCCTACATTGGTGGAAACGCCAGTTTGCTTGGCGTTCAGAACAGTCAGATTTTTAGCAATCTGCTTATCACAGCCTGGGAAAAAGATGCTGCGCTTGGTTTGCCGGGCTTTACCCAGGGCAATCCCATGACTTTTAAAGTATGGACCGAAGTTTACGACAACTGGGTTGAAGTAGCAGCTATCCCGGATTATGTTGTAGGAAACGGGAATTTTGGCTTTGGACAACTGAGTGTTTTAAGCCTTGAAGGAACTTCGGGGCTTGAACCTGATATTTCGGTAGCTATCGAAAGCCTCTATGTGGGGCAGGTTACTGTTGGGGCAAGTGTGGTAAACACCATCCAGGTTGCGAACCAGGGAAATGCACCTTTGCATTTTACGTTAAGCGATAATTCAACGGCTTTCATCACCAGTATAAGTACCGGGATTGTGCCGGCAAACAGTACTTTGGATTTTCAGGTCACCTTTTCACCGGCCTCGCCGGGAGGTTATTCCGGAATTTTAACCATTCAGAGCAATGATCCGGATGAACCGGCAATAAACATTGGTCTCGAAGGATTTGCACTGCCGGCGGGAGCTTCCAATATCGGTACTTCACTCAATCTTTTGAGTTTTGGAAGCGTGGTTGTTAATTCGACAGAAACACTTTCGCTCATCGTTATCAATACCGGCACTACACCATTGACCGTGAGCAGCATCACTTTTAATAATGCAGCTTTTTCGGCAACACCAACCTCATTTATACTTCAAAACACCAACGACCTGAAAGAAGTTTTGGTAACTTTTCAGCCGGGCAGCAAAGGATCGTTTTCGGGGATTATGAGTATCAACTCCAATGCGGCTCAAAAACAGGTAAGCCTTGCCGGAACCGGTTTTGAAGATCATTTTAATGTGGTTGATCCCACTGGTCTTCCTTATAATATTATCGTTCAGGAAACCAATCTGGATGGATACATCAATCCAGGAGATGAGCTTTCGGTTTTTGATGGAGATTTATGTGTTGGCATGGTAACAAGTTTCACTTCGATGAATCTGAAATCTGCAAAATTCAGCGGAAGCAGTTCTTATCTTCAGGTTCCAAATTCCGCATCGCTAAATCCTACAGCTATCACAGTTGAAGCCTGGGTAAAAACCACCGATGCCGGCGCATCAAGAACAATTGTGAGCAAGACTGCCGGTTGTGCAAGTTCAGGTTATCTGATCTGGCTTAACGAAAATGGCATTGGAGCAGGTCGCCCCGGCTTTTTTATTGGCGATGGCCCCTGGCTGGATGCCGACATTGCCGTTAACGATGGTCAGTGGCACCATGTTGCGGGCACTTATGATGGGACTACTGCAAGGATTTTTGTGGATGGGGTTTTGCGTAATTCGCGTACTTCTTCCGAAAATCTTTCTTCGTCAAGTCCGCTCCAGATTGGGGGTTCAACCAACTGTGGTGCTTATCTGAACGGGAATCTTGATGAAGTAAAAATCTGGAATTATGCCCTCAGCGCGCAGCAAATCGGGCAATCGATGAACAGCAGTCTTATTGGAAACGAGGCCGGCCTTGCCGGTTACTGGTCCTTCGAAGACTCTTTCGGCGATAAATCATTAAATAATCATAGCACGCAGGTAGTCGGGACAACAGTTCTCGAACAATCGGCGCCTTTGCTCATCAATAATCAAAACTTAAACATTACAGCCTGGCAAAAAGATGTAATCAACGGCCTTCCCGGATTTACCACCGGAAACCCGATGAGTTTTAAGCTTTGGACCGAAATTAATGGCTTTGCAACCGAATTTACCGCTACACCAACGTATGTTGTTGGAAACGGAAATTTTGGTTTTGGACAATTTTCAGTTGTAAATCTTGAATTTGCTTTGCCGGAAGTAGCAGTGGATCCAATGGAACTGTTTGTGGCACTCGAAGAGCCGGATTCTTCAAATTTTACGTTCCTTGTTTCCAACGGTGGTAACGCGGTTTTAAACCTGAATGCCACTTTTGCGGCATCATGGGGGCAGTTGATAAATCCGCCGGGGCAAATTGCTCCAAATACTTCAGCAGGGTTTGAATTAAAAGTTAATTCATCAGGTTTAATTGATGGTTTGTATTCATCAGTTTTAACATTTACTACCAACGATCCTCTTCGGGCAGTCGTTGAAATCCCGGTTTCGATGAATGTTACAGGAAATCCGCAAATAGCGGCATTACCTCCCTCGGTTGGGTTTGGTCAGGTGGTGGTAAACACCTCAGCAACCAATAATCTGGGTTTGCAAAATATCGGAACAAAAGATCTAATTATCCAGAATATCGAGGTTTTACAAGGTATCAGCAGTGGTTTTACTTTTACTTTGGATGGACAAGCATTCCCAATAACCATTTCTCCCGGCGAATCGGTTGGTTTAACGGTGACGTTTTCACCGCTAACTCCCGGACAGGTTGTTGACACCCTGATGGTTTATTCGAATGCAGGCAATGCAGCAAATTTCCCGGTGCGACTCACCGCCGAGGGCATTACGCCTCCTGAGATTTTTATCCCACAGACTACTTTTGTATCTACGATGCCTTGTAATGATGCATCGAATAATTCATTAAAAATCTTCAACAACGGTCAGAATAATCTTTCCGTTACGCTGGTTTCAGATAAATCGTGGCTGGTAGCCTCACCTTCGCAGGCAACGGTTGCAGGTGGCGATAGTATTGCTGTCGCGATAGCCGTTTCGTCCCTCGATTTGTATGCCGGCTTGCATGAAGCCACTTTGTCGGTTCATTCCAATGATCCCGGACAACCTGTGGTTGAAGTGCATTATTCGGTAACGATTACCGGCGAACCGGCCATTTTGTGCAACGACTTTTTAAATATCGGAACTGCCTTTGTCGGAGATACACTCGTGGGTCAACTTACGGTTGCCAACAGCGGCTGCGATGTTTTGGAAGTGCTTTCGGTAGGCGCACAGAGCCAGTTTCAGGTATTTTTCATCAACAATCCAAATTTTTCTGTTCCGCCAGGCGAAGCAGCCATTTTGGAGATCGCCTTTGTGCCTGCGGCCACACAACAATATTCGGGGATTATTACCATTACTTCCAACGATCCTGCTTCAACAACTTTACCAGTCGTGGTTTCGGCAAATGGTGTCGAACCTCCCAATATGACGGTAACTCCGCTAGCCATTGCGGCAACGGTTCCGGCTGGAAGTACATCACAAAAGAACTTTTTGGTTAAGAATACCGGCGGTCAGGTGTTACAGTTCAACACTTCAGTAAATCCGGTAAATCCATACATGCTGCGTCTTGACGGCAATGGCGATTATATCAACGTGGTTCATGCTGATCTGCTGAATCCATCCTCGGCCATCACCCTCGAAGCCTGGATTTTTCTTAACGATAATACCAACGAGTTTATCATTGGTAAAGAAAACTCGACCGAAGGCAAATACCGGTTTTTTGTCAATAATAACCACCGCTTCGAGTTTAGTTTGAATAATACACACACAGTAGTTTCGAATGCTGTTGCTGTCAAAAACCTTTGGTATCATGTTGCAGCTACCTTCGATGGAACTTCGATGCGCATTTTTATCAATGGTTTGATAGATGTTGAAGAAACTTTCTCACCATTCACCATTCAGTCCAACACCGACAATCTCAGGATTGGCCGGTCGTACCAGTTTGCTTATTTTAATGGATCAATTGACGAAATCCGGATTTGGGACATTGCACGAAACCAGTCAGAAATTCAGAGTGCCATGAACCAGTCGCTTTTGGGAACTGAACCTGAATTGTTGTTGTATTTCCCTTTCGAAAATGCAACCGGAAATATTGTAACCGATGCTTCGGCAAACAGCAATAACGGGATTTTATACGGCAATCCGGTGAGGCAAAGTGCCACGGTTCCTTTTACCGATTACCTTACGGTGAGCAACGGCAGTGGAAGCCTTACGGCAAACCAGCAACAGAATGTTAACCTGAGTTTGAATCCGGGCGGTTTTTTTGCCCGGAGTTATGAGCGACTAATTGCTGTAAACAGCAATGCGGTGGCAAATCCCTCCGAAACCGTATCATTAAGTTTAACAATCACCGGCGAAGGCAATATTGTGCCAAATCCTGCCCAGGTTCAATTTGCAAACACGTTTATCGGATTGAGGGATACTGTCGAACTAATCCTCCAGAATACAGGAGCCACGGCAGTGAACATCACCGATATAAACTTCAGTTCGCCGGTATTTTATAGCCTGAACCAGGAGCATAAAATATTTCCGTATTCAAGTAAAAAACTCATCCTGATATTTGAGCCGGGTCTTGCTCAATCCTATTCAGGAATGCTTACAATTTCATCTGGCGGAGCCAAAGCGCTGCCTGTCCAGATTCCACTCAGTGGCCTTGGTGTAACACCGCCAATACCGGTTCTTTCGCCCGTTGCGGCCAATTTTGGGCCGGTTGTGGTAAATCATTCCGAAAGCATCAGCATAAACCTCTCCAATGCCGGAAATTCGGCACTTGAGGTTTATTCATTTTCGTTTTCGGATGCAGCCTTCTTCACCACTAATCTGCAACTTCCGGTTAACATCGCGTTTGGGCAACAGGTCCAGTTTAATATCTCGTTTGCCCCGCTCAACTATAATGTGATCAGTGAGCAGATGTTTTTAAATACCAACATCGGCCTGCTGAGCATTCCGCTCAGCGGCACAGGTGTTCCGCCGGATCATGATCTTTCGGTTTCCGGAGTTTTGACTCCTGAAAATGATTGCGGATTATCTGCTTCCGAAATTTTGAAGATTTCGGTGAAGAACTTCGGGGTATTGCCACAATCAAACTTCAATGTTGGTTTTTCGGTAAACAACGGGCCGGTGGTAGTCGAAACCATCAGCGCAAGCCTGGCCTCCGGCAATACTTTGATTTATACTTTCAACCAGGCACTTAATCTTGCAGTTGTTGGCAACTATAATCTCGAAGTATTTACCTTGCTGGGAAATGACCAGAATACCTGGAATGACACGCTCAATAAGGTGATCACAAATTATCCTTCGGTTGGGAATGTTTCAGGATTGATACCTGCTGACAGTACTTTTGGTGTGGTTGAGCCGGTTTCGTTTTCATGGTTGCCGGCAGCAAACGCTACTTTTTATGATTTGTACCTCTGGAGAACAAATCAGCCAAAACCAGCAAGTCCGACCGTTTCAGGAATTACCACTACACATTATACCTACACCGATTATCTTAACAAGAATTACCTCTACAACTGGCAGATTATTGCCCGTAACCAGTGTTCGGAGAGTGAGAGTGCTATTCAGCTTTTTGCTTTCAATGTTTTTTCTGACCTCATTGTTTCCGAAATTACTGCTCCGGCAAATGCCAATTCTGGGGAATTTATCGATATTTCGTTTAAAATTTCAAATATTGGAACCGGCGGAACCGGCATCATTCCATGGAAAGATGATATTTACATTTCGCTGTCTCCAACTTTTGATGTGAGTACAGCGGTAAAAGTTGCCACCGTAAATAACCTGACAGCGTTAAACCAGGGACAGCATTACCTCAAAACTGTAAACATAAAGTTGTCGGATTACCTCGAAGGCGAGTTTTATGTGTTTGTAAAAACCGACGCCAATAACATCATCCAGGAAACCGACGAAAATAATAACTTTTTGAGGTCCGAAACTACGATGGCTGTTGGTCTGCCTCCATATCCGGATCTTACGGTAAGTAATATTCAATCGCTGAACGGAAATATTGTTCCCGGTCAAACGCTTACTGTTGGCTGGAGTATCGATAACATTGGCGACACCGTCGCCACAGGTGGATGGAGCCAGCGCGTGGCCATTGTTGCCGGAACTCAGATTCAGATTCTGGGCTATTTTCAGAGTAGTGAAACCCTCGCCGCTTCCGGTAGTGTTTCTCTGAGTTCGAGTTTTGCAATTCCCCAGCAATTGTCCTTCGATGGTGATGTTTTTCTTCAGGTAAAAATTACGCCCAACCCGGGTTTGGTCGAAAAACCAAATGGTGATGCAAATAACACCGTTTTATCCGACGCGAATGTGCTTGTCGAAAAACGGCTCACCGTATTTATTCCACAGCCTACACTCCCCGAAAACGCCGCAAGCCTGTATAATTGCATGATTTATCGGAGCGGAAATCCGGCACAGCCAATGGTTGTAAACTTAAGTGTTTCGCTGGAAAACAGGATTACCATCCCGGCAACGGTTACAATTCCGGCAAATCAGTCAGGTGCGCCATTTGCGTTATCTGCTATTGACAACACTGTTATCGAAGGAAATATTAATCTGGTGATAACTGCCACAGCAAATGGTTTTCCAAATTCTACGGCCAATCTTACCATTATTGATAATGAAGTGCCTTCGCTGCAGATCAGTTTAAACAAGACTGAGGCCTCCGAAGGAGAAACTTTTCAGCTCACCGTAACGCGCGAAATTGTAACCGGCACATCATTAACTGTTAGTCTCTTTACGTTAAAACCCAACCAGATTACTTTACCTGCCAATATTTTGATTCCTGCAAATACTGCCTCTGCAACAATTGATGTGGCAGTAATCGACAACAACACACCCGAACTTACCGAAACTGTTGTGATCAATGCATCTTTGTCAGGATTTACACCAGGTTCGGCTGGTATTTCGATTTTGGATAACGATCTGCCTCAAATCGCACTCATCATTAATCCTTCATCGGTTTCCGAAAGTGGAGGACCTTATGCTTCTTGGGGTACTGTTCAATTATCAGAACCTGCCAATGGAAATGTTTCAATAATGATTTCGGCCAGCGCGGATAACCAGGTCTTTTTCCCGGCACAGGTTGTAATTCCAAACGGCCAGATCGAAAAACAGTTTAACCTTGGCGTGGTTGATAATGGAATTTTAGATGGTGATCGTATTGTAGCGATAACAGCCGCCGTATATATTTCTTCCTGTGGCTGCGGTGCTCCGCCCGAAAC
>CAJATL010000006.1 GCA_903944895.1 uncultured Bacteroidota bacterium | reverse complement strand
CACAAGGTGAAATTGCTGATGAGGTTAAAGTTAAAGTCACCGTTCCCAGCAAAATATCCTCAGCACCCAGTGTATAAATTGGGTTAAGAATAGTTGTCGAACTAAAAGTACCTGTTCCTGAAGTTGTCCAATCGAAGGATACAAAATTTTCGGCGGTTCCCGAAAGCTGATAAATACCTCCTTCACAGATCGTGGCATCAGTGCCAGCAGCAGCAGTTGGTGATTTTTGAATGATCAGAACCAAATTGTCGTTTGCAGGAACTTCACATGGCGAAACAGCAAAAGCAGTCAGACTTAAAGTCACCGTTCCCAGTAAAATATCCTCAGCACCAGGTGTATAAATAGGGGTCAGGGAGCTAGTCGAACTAAAAGTACCGGTTCCGGATGTCTCCCAAATTACACCAGCATTGTTGGTGGCCGACCCTGACAATGGTTGAGTTTCAGTCTGGCAAATCGTTGCATCAATACCAGCGTTTGAAGTTGGTAATTCCTGAACAATCAATATCAAATTATCTGTGGATGATATTGTGCAAGGCGAAATTGCAGATGCTGTTATTGATAGAGTCACCGTTCCTGCGGAAATATCAGCTGCACTCAGTGTATAAATGGCAGTTAGCGAGCTCGGTGAACTAAATGTTCCGGTTCCGGAGCTGGTCCATTCAATTGTTCCGTAATTTTGGGCAGTTCCTGTGAGCTGAAAAGCATTTCCCAGGCATACAGTGGCATCATCTCCTGCATTTGCTGTTGGAAGAGCTGTTATATTTAGGGTAACCAATGCACGGGTTGCACTTGTGCAGCTTGTCGTATTATCCATTGATTCAGCCCAGGCGGTGTAGATTCCTGCTTCTATACCTGAAGGTGCTGATACGATATTTCCACCTGTTGCTGCATCGTAATAAACAATTGAGGACCCTTGAGGTGATGTTGCCCCAGCTACATGAATTGCTCCGTCATAACATACGGTAATGTTGTTTGGTGTTGGTGCTACAGGTAATGGATTTATCATAACAACTACATAATTCGATTTGGAACATCCGGTGGCAGTAATAGTTTCAACAACGGTGTAACCAGTGGGAACTACAGGTGTGACAATTGGATTGGCCAGGGTCGAATAAAATCCTGCTGGTACAGAAGTCCAGCTATAGGTGTTGCCCGGCACCGCCGGAGCCCCAAGCATCGTGGCTGAACCCAGACAGATTGACCGGTTCGGTCCTGTGACAGCAGCAGGCAAAGGATTAACAGTTACAATTACGCTATTCGAATTGGTGCAGCCGGTGGCACTGATGGTTTCTACAACCTTATAAGAAGTAGTCACCAGTGGCGTAACCGTTGGGTTGGCTACAGTTGACGTAAAACCTGACGGAATTGATGTCCAGCTATAAGTGTTGCCAGGTACCGCTGCTGCACCAAGTGTGGTGCCTGTACCCCGGCAAATTGCCCTATTGGCGCCGGCAATGGCGGCCGGCAATGGATTAACCGTTACCACCACACTATTTGATGTGGAACATCCGGTGGCTGTAATTGTTTCCTGAAGAATATAGGTTGTGGTTTCCAAAGGTGAAACAGTTGGATTGGAGATGTTTGATGTAAACCCTTCAGGTACCGACGACCAGTTGTAGGTATTGCCCGGATTGGTGGCTGCCCCAATTGTGGTAACTGAACCCAGGCAGATTGACCGGTTTGGTCCTGTTATAGCTGCTGGCGATGGATTAACCGCAACTACAACACTCTTTGAATTTGAACATCCGGTAGCAGTGATTGTTTCAACCAAGGTATAGGAAGTGGTTACCTGAGGTGTGACAGTTGGATTGGCTAATGTTGAAGTAAAACCTGCCGGAACGGAGGTCCAGTTATAAGTGTTGCCAGTTACGGCAGTTGCACCGAGTGTGACTGCTGAACCCTGACATATTATTGTGTCGTTTCCGGCCACGGCGTCAGGTATCGGATTAACCTGTACCACAACACTGTTCGAATTGGTGCATCCGGTAGTAATAATTGTCTCCATCAGGGTATAGGTAGTATTTATTTCAGGGGCGATTGTCGGGTCAGCCAGGGTTGAAGTAAATCCTTCCGGTACAGAGGTCCAACTATAACTGTTGCCCGGTACAGGTGATGCACCAAGTGTGGTTTCTGAACCCAGACAGATTGCCCTGTTAGCCCCGGCTGTTGCTGATGGTACAGGATATACGGTGATTACCACACTATTTGAATTTGAACATCCGGTAGCAGTGATGGTTTCGATAACTGTGTAAGTGGTGGTAACCAGGGGCGAAACTACTGGGTTTGCCAGCGTTGAGGTAAATCCTTCCGGTATCGATGACCAATTGTAAGTATTGCCGGGAACGGCTGGTGCTCCGAGGCCGGTTTCTGTTCCAAGGCAGATAGACAGGTCATCTCCGGCAATAGCCGCAGGAATTTCTTTAATAACAAGATTCTTGGAATCTGAAGCTGAGATAGTGCAGGGAAATATTGGCGTTGCTTTTAAAGTTAAAGTAATCTTTCCAGAATTAATATCTGCTATACTCGGTGTATAAATTGGGTTCAGAATATCTGTTGAATTAAAGGTACCAGTTCCGGAAGTTGTCCAAAGCAAACTTGAATAATTCGTGGCTGTTCCTGCTAAAGCGTGCATGCTGCCCTCACATATCGACGCATCATTTCCTGCGTTTGACGTGCAGCAGGGTTGAAAGGAGAGTGTCATACAACTAATGGCCGGAGTAATGCAAGGAAAAACAGGGTCGGCATGAAGACAAAGTTCAACATTTCCGGCTGCGATATCACCTGGTCCAGGTGTGTAAACAGGGTTTAAAATACCAGTGTTGTCGAAAAGTCCGTCACCGGAGCTTGTCCATAATAAAGAACTGAAATCTGTTGCAACTCCGTTAAGTTGACAGGTTTGATCTTCAACGATGGTCACATCAGGACCAGCAACTGCTGTTGGACAAACATATCTTACTTTAATGGTGTAATCCTCAATTTCACCATAACCGGCGATTCCACATGGCGCAGGAACAGTGTTATAGGTCATGCGGACTCTCATTCGGTAATCTCCTTCAACAGTTCCTTCCGGAACGCTGATATTTCCGATAAATGAGGCTCCGTTTCCTCCTGAATTGGTTAAAATGTACGCTTCGTTTGCACCTGTCGCAAATGTGTAATCATTATTCCAGTCAACCCAGGCGGTAACCTGGTCTTCAGAATAAGGAGTTCCATTTGTGATGGTTATTTGCTGCGATCCTTCCGGTGGAATTGTTGTTGAGAGGTTTGTATAATTCGCAACTCCACCCTGCCATCCGCTGCTCTTGTTAATCGAACCGATCAGTACATTTGCAATATATTCATCCTGGTTTGCAGTTGAAGCATCACAATAGAGCAACAATAAATTGTCAGTCTGGTGCATAACTGCTGAATTTTCAGGATTTGCCGGTCCTGTTAGAGTATCATCCTGGCCAAAGGTTTTATCCAGCGAGTTTAAGGAATTAATTTCGTCATTACAGGTACCTGATGTAAATAGCACTTTTTTTGACAACAGAAAGGCACTGCTGTTTTTATTATTTTCGCTAAAAAATTCCCTGGCGGATATTTCCAAACAAAAGCAGATTAGGGGAAGTAAAATGAATCCTTTTAAAAAGTAATCAAGTTGTTTCATGACATTTAATAGTTAGTTGAGCCAATTTAATAAAACATTGTGTTGATTTGCCTTCATCATGATGCGGATTAACCTTTTTGGGCTATTCCTGAAAGCTTGTCCTGAAACCTCTGTAAATCTGCAATTTCCATTCACCACATCCTTCATTTTTTTAGGTGTCCTGATAACCGCCCTGAATAATATGGGCATTAAAATCTCCGAATTGCCAGATATTGTGGTTTCCATTTTAAAATTGCAAAATTACAATTTTAAAACCTTAATTTGAGGTGTTTTAATGATAAATTCGGTATGAATTGTAATACGCCGGCTGCCCGGCCAGGTTCTGAAATGGTTACCTTTTGCCAAAACACCGGCATGTATCTTTTTTCTGAAAAATTTAATCGCGTGATATTTAAAGCTTTTATGGGAAATTGTATCGCCGGAAATAAATTTTGGTCACAGGCATCACCCGGAATAATTTTTAACATTTGAATTAAAATGCTCGTGTAAAGCAGATGGCAGGAGCAATTTGTGGTTCAGGGCAAAACTTTCGGATACCGCGAATACAGGATTTTGTTCCGGATGCATCTGAATTTTAAATCAGTGAAACTATAATTTCAGGAACGGCAGTGAACTGAAATTATATAGTCGAACTGATCCCGAGCGAAGTCGAGGGATCTAGTGGGTCATATTCCCCGCCCCTTAGGGCGAAATTAAAAAGAATTCCTTCGCTGATACCTCGACCGCTTGCGGCGAGGTAGTTCATTTCTGAAGTAAATGGCATAAAAAATACTTCAGAAAATTACTGCTGATCACGGCCTTCTGAGGATTTTTGGCAATATCAACGCTTCGATAAGAAAAGATTTTTCCGAAAACTTAATTTGGATAATTTTGTACAAATTTGAGAAAAGTGATTCATAAACATTTTTAAAGATTATCAGGATGAAAATAAATATTTTTTTGGCGGTTTTGGCGATGTCTCTTGCCTGGAATACTGTTCAAAGCCAGGATGTTAAAAAGTTTGCAGTTGTTGTGGGCTGTGCCGATTATCAGATGCAGGGCCTTGATTTAAGATATTCTGATGATGACGCTTACCGCTATTACGCCTATTTGTTAAGTTGTGAAGGCGGTGCAATTCCAACCGAAAATATTGCCATCCTGGTTGATGAAGCCGCAACCAAGCAAAACATCATCAAAACAATGAATGATGTTTATTCCAAAGCCGGTCCGAATGACATGCTGATTTTTTATTTCTCAGGTCACGGCAGCGAAGGCGCATTTTGCCCTGATGATGTTTCGCAGCAATACAGTTCGTTGCTTACCCACGAGGAAATAAAGGCAGTTTTTAAGCAGCATCCTGCAAAATATAAAATCTGCTTTGCCGATGCCTGTTACTCT
>CAJATL010000005.1 GCA_903944895.1 uncultured Bacteroidota bacterium | reverse complement strand
TTTCGTAATCCCGACAATGTTTGCCGTAAAACTTCACGGCCATTTACATCATTCAGGCTAACTGAAATTTCGGAGGTTGTGTTGAAATCGATGAAGAGCACACTATTTGCAGGATTTGGATAAATCAACACCTCAAATGCTCCTTGCTCGTAAATCTGGGTAGCACCCAATTTAAATGCCGAAATCGCCGAAAGACCTGTCGGATTGAACGTTCCGTCGTTTTGAGGCCATGCATCATCCCAACTTATTTCCAGATCGTATTCCTGCGAGGTAGTTTCGACAAACAACCTGATGTAAATTGTTTCTGCTGCTGTAAAGCCATCCTTTCCGGAAGTTGTAGGATCGTCGCCAAATGCTGTAAGCGTTGTACTTTCGCCTTCCCATCTAACCAAACCGTAACATTGTCCAGATTCATCGAAAGCACCCAGGTAATCACCGGTATTTATCAGTGATGATTTTATTACCTCCTCCGGAATTCCGATAATATGGCTGCTTGCCGTCGGCGCTGCAATTTCCCATGGAGCGGCATTGATCATTTCCAGCATTCCGAAATCAACCGAACTTTTACCCGGAGCCATTGCGCCCGGAGGACAATCACCAAAAGCAACTGTGGCCGGTTGTGACATCAAAACATAATAGGATTTTCCGGGTTGTAAAGTGCCAAGGGTGTTGATATTGAGCGAAGGCCAGTACAATTTCCATCCGGCAACTTCTTTAACTACAACCACACCGGTTCCGGCAAACTGCGAAACAACGTCGGTTTCACATTCGCTCAGCACCGGAATGAGGTTCCAGCCTTGTGAAAGCTGGAGTGCTCGGTTGGCTGAACGTGAACCTGCAATTCTAAGGTCAATCTGGCTGGCAACTTTTACGGTGTAACCTTCCAAACGGTTCCACTCACCGATGGTGTTCAGGTTCTGGCCTGGCCAGAATACGCCGGTTTGCGAGTATAGAATGGTAAGATCGCTTATCACATCACCTAATATAGTTTCCAGGGCAGCGTCAACAGGTTCGACAAAAGTCGAAATTCCTGACCATCCCGAAGGAATAACCAAATCGTGGCAATAATTAATCACCAGGTTCAAACCGTCGGAGGCTGAAATGGAGCATGGCCCCAATGGTTGTGCAGTCAAAGTCAGCAGCGCGTTGCCGGTTAGCATATCAGTTTCGCCAGGCGTATAATCTGTGGTTAATGAGTTTGCCGAACTAAAAGTACCATCTCCGGAAGTTGTCCATAATGCTGATTGCGCAAAAGCTACATTGCCGGTTACCGGATAAATTCCGTTATGGCAAATTGTTCCATCCTGGCCTGCATTTACAGTTGGTAATTTCTGAATTTGTAAAATTTTGGTATCTGAAGCTGACACCAGACATGGTGAAACCGTCGAAGCCGTCAAAGTTAATGTCACTGTTCCGGCTGCAATTTCCGATGTTCCTGGTGTATAAATCGTGGTTAGGGAGCCTGCCGAACCAAAAGTACCGTTTCCGGAAGTTGTCCATAAAACGCTGCTTTGATTCTGGGCAGTCCCCGAAAGTTGATGGGTCCCGTTTTCACAAATCGTTGCATCCAAACCTGAATTTACAACTGGCAGTTTCTGGATTTGTAGGATTTGGTTATCAGAAGCTGACACCAGACAAGGTGAAACCGCCGAAGTAGTCAAAGTTAAAGTCACTGTTCCCGAGGCAATTTCAGTAGTTCCGGGTGTGTAAACCGGGTTTAATGAGCTTGCCGAACTAAAAGTCCCGTTACCGGAAGTCGTCCACAGGACGCTGCTTTGATTTTGGGCAGTGCCTGAAAGTTGATGCGTTCCGTTTTCACAAATCGTGGCATCCAACCCTGAATTTACAGTTGGCAATTTCTGGATTTGTAAAATTTTGGTATCTGAAGCTGACAAAAGACAAGGTGAAACCGCGGAAGCTGTCAAAGTTAAAGTCACTGTTCCGGCGGCAATTTCCGTTGTTCCTGGCGTGTAAACCGTGGTTGGTGAGCCTGCCGAACCAAAAGTTCCGTTGCCCGAGGTCGTCCATAAAACACTGCTTTGATTCTGGGCGGTTCCTTCCAACTGGTGGGTTTCGTTTTCACAAATCGTGGCATCCAACCCTGAATTTACAATTGGCAATTTCTGAATTTGTAAAATTTTAGAATCTGAAGCCGACAACAGACAAGGCGAAACCGCCGAAGCCGTTAATGTCAGAGTTACAGCACCAGATGTGATATCTGCTACTCCTGGCGTGTAAACCGTGGTTGGGGAGCTTGCCGAACCAAATGTTCCGTTACCGGAAGTCGTCCACAGGACGCTGCTTTGGTTTTGGGAGGTACCCGAAAGTTGATGCGTTCCGTTTTCACAAATCGTGACATCCAACCCTGAATTTACAGTTGGCAATTTCTGAATTTGTAAAATTTTGGTATCTGAAGCCGAAACCTGACACGGCGAAATCGCGGAAGCCGTCAAAGTTAAAGTAACGGTACCGGCGGCAACTTCCGTTGTTCCTGGTGTGTAAACCGTGGTTAGCGAGCCTGCCGAACTAAAAGTACCGTTACCGGAAGTCGTCCACAGAACGCTGCTTTGATTTTGGGCAATTCCTGCCAACTGGTGCGTACCATTTTCACAAATCGTGGCATCCAACCCTGAATTTACAATTGGCATTTTCTGGATTTGCAAAATTTTGGAATCAGAAGCTGATACCAGACAAGGTGAAATCGCGATAGCCGTCAAAGTTAAAGTCACTGTTCCGGCTGCAATCTCCATCGTTCCTGGTGTGTAAACCGGGGTTAGTGAGCTTGCCGAACTAAAAGTACCGTTACCGGAAGTCGTCCACAGAACGCTGCTTTGATTTTGGGCAGTTCCTGCCAACTGGTGCGTACCATTTTCACAAATCGTGGCATCCAACCCTGAATTTACAATTGGCATTTTCTGGATTTGCAAAATCTTGAAATCCGAAGCTGACACCAGACAAGGCGAAACCGCCGAAGCCGTCAACGTCAACGTTGCCGAACCTGCCAAAATATCGGCTGCACCAGGCGTGTAAACCGTGCTTAGTGAGCCTGCCGAACCAAAAGTTCCATTACCGGAAGTTGTCCACAAAACGCTGCTTTGATTTTGGGCGATACCCGAAAGTTGGTGGGTTCCGTTTTCACAAATGGTGGCATCGGCTCCCGCATTGGCAACAGGCTTTTTAACAATATCATAACGAACTACCGAAAATGCACGTGTAAAACATGGATTTGATGCCTGGGCTGTAAAAAGAAATGTCACATAACCTCGTTCGATATCCAATTCGCCAGGTGTATAAACCGGATTCAATATGGTCCGGTCGCTGAAAATACCGCTTCCACCACCGGTCCACAAAAGGCTACTATAGTTTTGTGCCACCGCCAGTAACTGTATTGGCTGATTTTCGCATACGGTTTGATTGGCTCCGGCGTAAGCTGTTGGCAATTTCTGAATAGTAAGCATCATACTTGAAGTGTCAGCCAAAACACAAGGGCTGAGCGGTTCGGCAATGAGTGATAATTGCACAACACCGTTGGAAATATCTTCTGTCCCCGGACTATAAACCGGAGTCAGGCTATTGCTGTTGCTAAAAGTTCCATTCCCTGAAGTGATCCATCGAGAACCACCTGAATTAGTAACAGTACCAAATAACTGGTGGGTTGTATTCTGGCAAATTACAGCATTACTGCCTGCATTGGCTTCAGCACCTTTGATGAAAGTTAACGTCATTGATGTTTGCACTGATGATGTGCAGGAATTCGCAGGTAAAGCAGTGAGCGTAAGCTGAACTGACCCGGCAGTAAAATCTGATTCGCCCGGAGTATAAACAGGATTTAAAATTTGTTCATGATCAAAAGTACCCGACCCTGAAGTTGACCAAACAAATGAACCTGCATTGGTTACCGAACCATTCAATTGGTAATTGGCTCCGATACATACCGAAGCATTCATGCCTGCGTTTGCGGTTGGCGGCGGAACCTGACAAACATTCCAATTCACGGATTGATCGAGAATCCCAAACTGCCCGGTTTCGCCAAGTATTTCGGTTAATTTGAAAATCAGTTCATAATTCCCGTTTCCGGAAGTCGATGCCATTAAACCACTGATTTTGAACAGTACATTATTGAAGCTTTCTGAAGAAATGACCAGGGTACTTGTCGGTAGATTATTTCCTTCGCCATCAATAAGTGTCAACTGACTGGCTGTAAATGTTGATGGTGTTATCGGCATATTAAACAGCACAAGCAAGGTGTCGATGGGTGCACCGGGTATTTCCGGTAATCCGAAAAAATAATCAATAGCCGGAACCGAAATTGATTGGATCCATGAGGTCTGCTTTCCAACAAGTCCGTAATTACCAATTAAATCGGTAATACCTGCCGCCTGGACGGTTAATGTGTAAAAGCCATTGGCGCTGGTTTTATCCGCAAAATTTACATCATAGATGGTGTCATTAACTCTTGTTACCAAAACAGTGCTGTCCATCAGATCAGGGCCTCCCTGATTTTTAAGGATCATATCCTCATCATTAAAAGTCAACGGGTTGACAGGTTTATTAAAGACAACCTGAACATTACTTAAAGGCTGATTGACCGGAGTTTGGGGAACGCCATTGATGGCAACCACCTCCGGCACATTCAAATCCATCGGCTCAAACACAACCGTGTAAGTCCGGGGAGCCAGGTCGTTAAAAATATCGAGAAAATGGAGCTTATTCTCATAAATGGGTTCTCCGCCATCGGGTATGGTGACATTGCTGAGCCAAATGTTATTAAGCGGTATTTCCTGACCATCATCCCTTGTGCAGCTAACAATCTTATAGTATCCGTTTCCAGGATCACCGAGCCGGGTAAAATTCCATCCCGACACGTGCGGGGTAACCGTCAGGTCAATGCTCAAATCGCTGAGTGAGACCAAACCATCAACCTGAGCTGTGTCTGCTTCATAAACCTGGGCTACCGTTCCATTGGAATAGTACAAGGCATCAGGAATATCGTCCCTGTCGGGATAATCGTTAACCAGGAAGTCGTTGATACTGTCGTTAAATACACCATAAACCAATGCACTCCTGATGAGTTCATGCACTTCAACGCTGCTCACAAGGCTCAGATCAGGATTACCAAAGCTGTTCAGGTGATTCACCGAAACTTCATAGGCGATAAAATGGCCGAGAAGACTGCTGGTAAACCACCACTGGCCTACTGCTGTTTTTCCGCCTTCAATATCTCCGAAGTTTACATCCAGAAGGCCAAGGTTTCGGGGTTTTCCGCCAAAATTGGAGCCAATTATGGTAAAATCAATTAAAAGCCCTTTTTCATTTTCGACGATTACCGGTTGGGCAGATTCTACGGTAACGCTGAAGGCTGTTCCTGCTCCCTGGTTGTCGATCATCACCGCCAGTTCGGCAGGAATACTCGGCTCAATGGGTCCGGTGAGTGCATCATCGCCCAGAATATCACGCTGCATGAAATAATCAATATAAAGGTTTGGGCTTGGATTGACTTGTAAAGTAACAGGAAGGAGCAATTGCTCGAATATTTCACCGGTGAAGGGATCAAGATAGGATAGTTTGCCACCGAAAGAATAATACCTCGGGACATCAGGTGCTGCGCCGCGTTCGGGGATGAACTGAATTACTGCGGTACCTTCAGCCTGTGCATCGAGTAAGCCGGAACCATCAATCCCCGAAATCTGGTCGAGTGATTTTGTGTTGATCTGGAACAAATCATTGCTGATATTGGCATTTTCATCACGAACTTCCAATTCGAGGGAAATGTTTTTCATGGCATCAGATTCGTGCCCGTTAAAAATGGTAAGCGTACCTTCAAATGCTTCACGGGTCATGGTGAGTGTCTGCGAAAACTGAACAGTTACAGTGGCACATACTGAATTTGAAACCTGGTCGGTGTATCCCTTAACTATCTCAAAGGCATTATTGTACATTTCCCCAACTGATGCGAAGTTCCTATCGATCGTGTAAATCATAGCCGTATCAAAATGCAGCGCATAGTGAAATAAAACTGCCGAATCAATGATATTGGGATATTCAGAAGTTGGTGAGTGAATACCCAGATTCCAGGCTTCAACAGTGCTGTTCCACCTGTTAAAATAACCGGTCATTTCCTGAGATGGGATATCTGTATTGCTGAACAGTTCCAACAGTTGATTTTGTTTGGTTTCATCAATCGGGATAAATGTTTCGGCAAAAAATGAAACCGAATCATGAAATACCGGGAAATCCTGCCGGGCAACCAAGAGGCTGTCATTATAACTTTCGGCGATGATGCCAATAATACTTTGCAAACTTCTGTCGACCATAAACAAATCAGCCTGAGATGTGATAATCTCCTGGGCCACACCAGCCTTTGAGCCTGTTTCCTGCTTCTTAAAAAACTCATTATTGATTTTACAACCCAACGAATGTCCGATGTTATAAACACATTTCACCTGATCCAGGATATCCGTTATCTCTTTGTACAAACCATAGCCCGATTTAACTGTATTACCTGTTATAGTGACTCCGGATTTGGCCGGAGTTTGAGAAAAGAAAAAATTTGGCACAGGACTACAATCCCATGCTGCATTTAAAAATTCGGCAAGACAGGGGTCACAGGCTTTGTTATTCTTTTTGTATGGTGCAGTTGGAATTTTTATTGGGAAGAATCCTCCTCCATAAGGCCCTCCTCCTCCAACATAACCTGGCCCTCCACAATCGAGGCAAATACCTACAAGAAGAGGTAAGGTAGCGTTGCTGCAATACCTTCCTTCAAATTTCACTTCATCCACTGCCGTGCTAACCCTGTTTTCGGGACCACATTCAAATTTATAGGAAAAGACCATATAATCGGCACACTTTCCTCCGCTGCCCGCTTTTCCGGAATCTTTCCTTTTCATGATTACAGGTATCTGAACAGTGGTCTGTGGCAAAACATCAATCATATTAACGTTGGCAACAAATTCGTATTCCTCATCTGCGGGAAACCTGAGTTCTGAATCCTGCGCGGTAATCAAACCATAGTTGGTAACGGTAACGATAAACGGAAATACTTGTCCCAGGCTCAGTTGAGGCATAGTATCGGGTAAATTCATCACCACAACCGGAGCAGGCACATTGGTTTCAAAGGTTACAATGAGATTAATTTCATATTGATCCTGGATTTGTGTAGGCTCCACCTCCCAGGAATAGGAAATGGCCTGAAAGGAAATGAATACAACTTCAGTATTGACCGTTCCCTTTTCGATAAAAATAATATCAGTATAGCTCTCATGCTTCGGGGCGCTAACCCTCAGACTGTAATATCCCTCGTTGATGTTCTGAGCAAGAAAATGACCACCTGCATCGGTTGTTCCCTGGGCTATAACCTGCCCGGTGTAAGGATGTAAGACTGATACCGAGGCTCCGGCAAGATGCGGTTCAGCCTGGGTATTATAGGTGTATTCGTCGGTAACATCTACCAGCAGACTGCCGGTTTCGACTGAAACAGGTTCAAAGGTAAAAGGCAAATTAACGCTGTTTGCATTTGTAGCATTAAGCGCAAGTTGACCCGTAATCGGATTATTGAGTTGCAAATCATTACCGGGCATTAATTTTAATGTCACTGCCGCAGTTTGCCCGGGGGCCAATGAAGGGATGACTGCCGAACCGGTTGCCAGCGACAACCACTCAAGTTCGGGCAACAATATTGAAATTTCACCAGTTTGGGCCATGCCATTATTCAGAATTTCAAATTCGGCATAATTAATCATCCCCCGAACCATTGTTTTTTTCAGCGCAACAGGAGTGAGTTTAAGATTTCCCTTCATAGCCCTGCTGAAGAACCAGGCGCTGAAACGGAATTTTGTACCTTCATCTGTTACAACCTGCAATTTCACCTCCTGATAGCTATTTCCTATAGTCACCTCTGATGCAGTTACGGTGTAACTCATCGCTAAAGTGGCATTACCGGGAAGGTTCCCGATTGGTAAAAAATTAACAGCAAATCCGGGTGGAGCTGACAGTACCTGAACCTGAACATTGTTGACATCAAGACTACTGGTGTTTTGGATATCAAGCGTAAAAGTTTTCGCTTCGTCCAAAAACAGATCCCAGGCAAGAAAACCTGGGGCAATGTGTTTTGCGCCCAAAATCACAAAATTGTCCTGAGCCTCATTCATTGATTGTCCAGGATAACAGGCACCCACATAATAATCGCCGGCTTCACCGTTTAAAGGAATGAAACTGATGCTGAACTCCCCATTATCGTTGCTCACGGCATTTAAAACCCTGCGGGCGCCGTTAACCACCACATACACATCCACGGCTTTGTTTGCTGCCGGGCTTTTTACAACTGTTTCGGTAACACCATGAATAGTAATTGGAGTGGTGCCATTGAACACTGCTCCATCAACAAAAGCTGTTGCATTGTAATCGGGAAAAATAGCCAGTACCTGTGTGTTTGTTGTATTATTGATGGCTATCAGCTCGCTTTTGGCGCCGGAAGCATTGACATTGGCCAGAATAAAGAAATTACCTACACCTTCAGTCGGAATAAAGGTATGATTGATTTCCAGAGATTGGCCAATACTTAAAGCTGATTGGGTGTATTGAGTAGAGAGCAAAACATCACTGTTGTCGATGTTCTGATCGGAAGATAAATAAATTTTAACCTCTGCACCACTGGTAGCCATTGAGTAGCCTTCATTGGTAATCTCACAACTGATTTCAACAGTTTCATTGATGAGTAAAGAGTTTCTTGAGAGTGTAAGATTTTTGGCAAGATAATCGGGTAAATTGCGGTCACTCACCATAATCCAGCATGAACCGGAACTATAGCCTGAAGATGACACCGTTACCGACACAATCTGATTTCCATCTTCAATACCATCATCAACAGTGCTGAATGGAACACTTACCGAGTTCGCATCCTGAGGTATGATTGCTGATGAAGCCATGAGTATTTCATCATCGCCATTATTTTCAAGGGTTACAGAAATTTCATCACCTCCGGGTGTATTCCGGGTAATGGTGAGAAATCCTGCGTTAACGATATTTTCGGGCACTGCAAACGGACTGGCTGAAGCTGACAAAGCGGGGCCGTCATTATCCAGAATGGTGATGTTTTGCATCGAGATGCCGCCTGTACCTGATGGCGCTCCACACCCGCAGGAAGGAATAAATACTGCCGCAGTAAGTTCAACCACACGATTTCCATCAAGCATACTATTATCAACAACCCCAATGTTGAACTGCTTTTGCAGTTGCCCGTCAGGAATGGTAACCTGGCCGGGGAAATACAATTGTCCCTGCTGGACTGATGAAATCTTTATAACGAGGTTTCCATTGGCTGGTTCTGCTAACTGAACCGTTCCAAATGAAGCATAAGATCCGCCTGCTTCTGAAACCATATCAGGATTGATAGTCAGGGTTATTTGCGGAATATCGTTATCAAGTATTGTAACCGAAGTTGATGCCGGAGTAAAACCAACCGCCGAAGCATTGATCGTAACCGCTTCGGTAAGCTCGGGCGTCGTATTGTTGATCACTTGTATCTGAAGCGTTGTCGAAGCCTGCCCGGCTTCAATGGTTGCTGTAACTGGTAGATTGATCTGATTTGCCCGGTTTGCCAGCAATGAAACAATCAAAGCATTGCCTGTAACAAGATCACGGCTGAGTGTCAACTGGAAAACCTGGCCTTCCGTTGCTTCTGTTACATTTAAATATGCCGTAAGAGCCGGAACCTCATTATCAATAATAGTAACGGTTTTAGTATTTGTTGGATAGCCATTTGCTATAGCCGAAATGATCACATCAAAATTGCCTTCAATCAAAGTATTGTCAATGGCCGAAATCTCAAACAGGGCTGAAGCCTGGTTGGCTGGGATCGTAACTGAAACTGGGATATTCAACCTGTTTTCAAGGGTAACCGAAAAATTGGCAACCAAAGGGTTATCACGGTTTCCGCTTCTGTGTAACATTCCCTGGATAACCGTTGGTGAGTTTTCGTAAAGGGTTGCTGTTGGCAGTGACAGGGTCAGGTGTTTTTCAAGTAAAAAACTTTCGGCGGACAGCACCGTGTTATTTGCGGCTCCGTTTGGTTTCTCTATTAACGAAGGATTTGGTGTCAATCTGACCTGGATAAATACATCCCCTTCAAAACTAATCTGATCCGGAACCATGAAACTGGTACTCAACGATACACCTCCCAATGCAGGAACGGTTTCGGTATTTTGCACAAACCCCAGTATCTGGACTTGTGATCCTGATATCAGGGAGATTCTTTGGCTCCATCCGCCAACAGCAGCGGCATCGCCAGTATTGTCAACATTCCAGCCGACGGTCACATTCTGACCAGGTATGATATTTCCGCTTAATGACTGGATGTTGCTCACTGTCATATCAGGATAAGGTGGCAAATTTACTTCGATGGCATTTGTCGAAACAACAACATTATTCGACTCATCAGTTTCCTGGATAATGTTATTGGCATCGGTTTTTACAAAAACCCAGGTTGTGCCTTCCTGGTAAACCGGCAAAGTAATATTAGCCGAATTCACATAGTTCTGACCCGGATACAAGGGCGAAATATTGTTTAAGGATACCAGTTTTGTGGCTGTACCAGGATCAAATACCGGTGATGATGAAATGAAAACCTCATCTTTCCACGGAATAATCCCCGTGCTTACGCTCCCTGTGTTTTTAACGGTGAAGGCAACCGGAATGGTTTCGCCGGCCAATGCTGATGCCGCTACAGCAAAAGGTTCCACCTTTAAATCGGTAAAAATGAAGAATGAAAACAACCTTGGGGCTGTTTCAACCTGATAACACGAATTGCGCGCAACAACCTGCCAGTTGTAAAGATAATTTTTATTCAAATAGTCATTGTGAGTATAACTGGTCGCTGTTAATCCGGCTAACGTTGGTGTTGCGGGCCTTGGCTGATTGGTGCGCCACAGGTAAAAATCGTAGGCAGTTGCGTTTGCTGCCGCTGTCCATAAGAATGTGATCGGTTCCTGGATACCATATGAGCTGTCAGCGGGCATTAAAGCGGAAAATTGTCCTACTGGAGAAGGAGGAGGATTGAGTACAAATGTAACCGTTCCTGAACAGCCTTTGCTGTTGGTCACAACAACCGAATAGGTCCCTGAGGCAGAAATGCTGACAGATTGCGTTGTTGCCCCGGTATTCCAGAGATAGGAAACTCCTTGTGTGGCAGTAAGTGTAGCTGTTCCATTTTCACATAAATTCTGAGGCCCAGTGATGATAACAACTGGTAATGAGTTTACAGTCATCTGCACCGAATTGGATTGAGCCGGATTTATTGCGCAAGGGATGTCGGAAGTCATCAAAACATAAACCAGGTCGCCATTCAGCAGATTTGAAGCTATATAAACAGCACTGTTTGTTCCAACATTTTGCCCGTTACGCTTCCATTGATAGGCAGGATTTCCGCCATTTACCGCTAATGCAGTAAATGATACCATTGTTCCTGCACATATTTCGGTGGTACCAGTGGCAATGGTTACAGATGTTGGTATTGCCGGAGAAACATTAACAGTAATCGAATTCGAAGTTGCAGTAGGTTGTGTTATACATTGCAAAGATGTGGACATGATTACGCTTACAAGATCACCGTCATTTAAGGTGTTTGTTGTAAAAATGGCACTATTCGATCCGGCATTTACGCCATTTACTTTCCATTGATACGATGGGGACGAACCACCATTTACAGGGGTTGCCGAGAATGTTGTATTAAAACCCTGGCATATTTCTGTGGTGGCTGTAGAAATGCTAACCGAAGGTGTAACTGTTTCATTTACAGTTATGGTAATTGAATTAGAGGTTACTATTGCAGGAACAGCGCAGGGCAATGAAGAGGTCATCTCAACATTCACCACATCGCCGTTAATAAAGCTGCCGGATTGCAAAACAGCACTGTTTGAGCCGACCGGTTGGCCGTTTATTTTCCAATGATAAGTTGGTGTGCCTCCATTTACCGGCAATGCGGTAAAGCTTACTGATCCGCCCACACAAACACTTGTAGCAGTAGCGCTAATACTCACTGATGGAATTGCGGAATTATTTACAGTAACCGAAAATGAGCATTTATCCGCGGGATTGGAAGCCAGGGCATAGGTGACCACTGTAACCCCTGTATTAAAAGTCGATCCGCTTGCCGAACCGGTTCCACTCCCGGTGGTTGCACCACTCAGGTTGTAGGTGAATGCGAGTCCTGATTCAATGGCAGGGTCAATATTATTTACAACTGCACTGCACTGTCCTGATGGTGCCGTTATAACGCGATCTGACGGACAAGCAATGGAAGGAGCGTTTCGGGATAAAGCCACCATCGAAGCGCCAACAATGAGTTCATAACCTGCCGGTAGTTCTGTATAACCGAAATTACCGGTAATCGAACCCGAAGTAAGTTGAATAATGGTGTAGGTGCCGTTGGGGACGGAGCCAGTTTCGGTGACAAACAGTGAGCCGGCAAGCGTCAGGTTTCCGTTCCTGATCAGTTGATCATGCCCGGTTCCCGGCCCGGAGCCATCAAGAATCTGAATATTCAAAGCGCTTCCGGTCGCCAGGGGTTGATTACTGTTGAAAGTCAATATTCCTGTAGCTGAAGAACCGGGAGTTATATTTCCATTGTTGGTAAAGGTTGTGGCATTGCAACTAATGGTTCCGATACCGCCGATTGAAGCATTTGGGTTGTTAGTGAAAGTTGTTAATCCGTTGAAACTTGTTGTTCCTGAACTGGATTTAACAATGCTTCCATTATTAATTAGATTTCCGCTTGACGTCCATTGTTGGGTTGTGTTATTTCCGGTAATATTCCAGGTCCCGTTGTTGGTAATTGTGGGTGTGTTGATAAAATAAATGATCCCGTCCTGCCAGTTTAGAGTTCCGTCGTTGGTAAGATTTACTTCAAGTGTCTTCGATGCGGAAGTACTAAGATACAATGCTTTCCCGGTTTCAACAACCAGGGCTCTTCGTAACGTGCCGCCATTCCATGTTCCGTTCTCGTTTAGCTCAAGCAATCCGGCGCCTTGAATGATACCTGAAAACGTAAAATCGTTGTTGATGACAAGATTTCCGGAACCATTAACTGTACCCGTATTCGAAAAAATCAACGAAGGATTGAATTCCTGATTGATATTCAGGTTGAAATTTCCATTGTTAGTAAAGCTCCCGTTTCCTCCGATTACCGATCCTATGTTGTGGTTAAATGTACATCCTGCTCCAACTGTTAATATCCCGGAATTAAATGTAAGATTTCCTGAATTGTTAAAAGTCCCGGAATTTAAAAGTAAAGTTCCGGCATTCAGATTGATTCTTCCCGGATTACTAAAACTATTGAACCCGTTTAAGGTTGTTGTTCCGGAACTGGTTTTAACAATGCTTCCATTATTAATTAGATTTCCGCTTGATGACCATTGTTGGGTGCTGTTATTTCCTGTAATATTCCAGGTTCCATTGTTGGTAATAGTGGGTGTGTTGATAAAATAAATAATCCCATCTTCCCAGTTGAGGGTGCCATCGTTGGTAAACCCGGCTTCAAAAGTCTTTGAAGTGCTAGTTGCAAAACTGATTACTTTTCCCGCAGCCAGTGAGGCTGTGCGTGCCAGTGTTCCACCGTTCCACGTCGCATTTTCATTCAATGTAAGTGTACCTTCACCTTTTATGGTTCCTGAAAAAATAAAGCTGTGGTTAATCACCAGATTTCCGGAACCATTAACTGTTCCTGTGTTCGAAAAAGTCAACGAAGGGCCGAATTCCCGGTTGATATTCAGATTAAAAGTACCAGCGTTGTTAAAGTTGCCGTTTCCATTAATTGTTGATCCTCCGTTGTGGTTAAACGTACCTGCTGATCCAACAGTTAATATCCCGGAATTTAAGGTAAGATTTCCTGTATTGTTAAAAGTCCCGGAATTTAGAAGTATGGTTCCGGCATTCAGATTTAAAATCCCCTGATTGCCAAAACTATTAATACCGCCGAAAGTTGTTGTTCCGGAACTGGTTTTAAGAATGCTTCCGTTATTAATTAGATTTCCGGTTGATGACCATTGTTGGGTGCTGCTATTTCCGTTAATATTCCAGGTCCCGTTATTGGTAATTGTGGGTGTGTTGATAAAATAAATGATCCCATCATCCCAGTTGAGGGTGCCATTGTTGGTAAACCCGGCTTCAAAAGTCTTTGAAGCGCTTGTAGCCAGGCTGATGGTTTTTCCCGCAGCCAGTGAGGCTGTGCGTGCCAGTGTTCCACCGTTCCACGTCGCATTTTCATTCAATGTAAGTGTACCTTCACCTTTTATGGTTCCTGAAAAGATAAAACTGTGGTTAATCACCAGATTTCCGGCACCATTAACTGTACCTGTATTCGAAAAAATCAACGAAAGGCCGAATTCCTGGTTGATATTCATATTAAAAGTACCAGCGTTGTTAAAGTTGCCGTTTCCATTAATTGTCGATCCTCCGCTGTGGTTAAACGTACATGCTGGTCCAACAGTTAATATCCCGGAATTAAAGGTAAGATTTCCGGTATTGGTGAAAGTTCCGGAATTTAAAAGTATGGTTCCGGCATTGAGATTTAAAATCCCCTGATTGCCAAAACTATTAATACTACCGAAAGTTG
>CAJATL010000004.1 GCA_903944895.1 uncultured Bacteroidota bacterium | reverse complement strand
GCCCGCTTACTTACTGCGAATAAGTAAACCGGGAAACCATCGGAACATCCCTCTGCATGGAGCAGAGAAATAAAAATAATGATAACAAAAATCAATACAAAAGTATGACAAAATTAATTACTGTCTTCCACCGGCTCCAGACCGGTCACTCAAAAACTTATAAAGTCATGAAAATAATGCTGCTTTTTATGATTCTTGGAATTACCAATGTTAGCGCAACTGTGTTTTCACAAACGCTCAACATTGAACTCTCACTAAAAAAGGTGCCACTCCAGGAAGCTTTTGCACTTATTGAAGAAAAAACGGATTACAAATTTCTGTACCGCTCCGACCTTATCGACCTCGATAAAGAAACGAGTGTTGAGGTCAAAGGGAGTACAACCCTGGCGGGTTTACTCACCAATCTCCTTGTCGGTTCGGAAATTGGCTTTGATGTGGTGAACGAAAACCTGATCGTATTGTCGCCATTACAACCTATTCTTATTTCAGGAACTGTTACCGATTCAAAAACGGGCGAAACAATTCCCGGGGTCAACATCCTTGTTGAAGGCACCAATGTTGGTACTGTTACCGATCTGAAAGGCAATTTCAGTATTGAGCTGCCTGAAGGAAAAAACGTTTTGGTGATTTCGTACATTGGTTACGAAACCCGCAAAATGATTGTTGACGGCCAGACAACACTTAACATCAGCCTGGTTTCATCAGTCAGCAACCTGAACGAGGTTGTTGTGGTTGGATATGGTACACAACGCAAACAGGATCTCACAGGATCGGTTTCGGTAATTTCGACCAACGAAATCAAAACTCTCCCGGTTCCGAGCCTTGGCGACGCTATGCAGGGCAGGGCAGCCGGCGTGCAGGTAATCCAGTCGGGAACCCCCGGAACCGATGCCACTTTCAGAATCCGTGGAGTCGGGACCATCAACAGCAACGATCCGCTCCTTGTTATCGACGGGGTGCCGGTATCCGGCGGACTTAATACGCTGAACATGGACGACGTGGAATCGTTGCAGGTACTCAAAGATGCATCGGCCACGGCAATTTATGGTTCAAGAGGTGCCAATGGTGTTGTTATTGTGACCACCAAACGTGGTAAAGGCGCCGCGTCAAGCTTAAATTTCAATTACTATTTTGGTTTGCAGAAAGCCACCAATATGGTTGAGATGCTCAATGCCAGCGAATTTGCCACCCTTCACAACGAAATCATGGAAAACGCAGGTCTTGCCAAAAATCCTGCATATTCAGATCCGGCATCATTGGGTGAAGGCACCGATTGGCTTGGCGAATTATTCGATGTTGCTCCCATGCAAAACTTTTCGGTTTCCTACTCAGGAAAGAGCGATAAAACCAACTTTTACGTTTCCGGAAATTACCTCAACCAGGAAGGTATCGTCATCAATACCGGGTACAAGCGCTATACCGTCCAGTTTAACAGCGACACCAAAGTTTTCGACAGGTTAAAATTCGGGAACAGCCTCACCATGAATCACGACAAGAAAACCAGCGGAAACTACAATATCCGCAATACCATGTCGGCTTTGCCAACACAACCCGTGTTGCAGCCCGATGGCAATTATTCAGGCCCGGTGCAGCAACCCATCTGGGATGGCGACCTTGTAAACCCGATTGGCCTTGCAAAAACCGTTGATAATTCAACCTTAGGCTACAATCTCATTGGTTCGGTTTATGGTGAACTGGAAATTATCGATAATCTGAAAATCAAATCTTCTGCCGGACTTCAGGCCAATTTCTGGAATTCCCGTACCTGGGCACCCAGTTATCACTGGAATTCGAGCATCAACGAAAACTCATATCTCTATGAGCAATACAACAAGAATCTGACTTGGGTATGGGATAATACTGCTACTTACGAAAAAGTGATCGACAAACATAATTTCACCGTAATGGCCGGTATCAGTGCACAGGAAAACAGGTATAACTACCTCAACGGATCGAAGCAGTTATTTGCAAGCAATCTTACCCAGCAAATGGACAATGGTACCATTCAACCAACAACCGGTGGAAGTACAAGTTCATGGTCGCTGCTTTCGTACATCGGACGTGCCAATTACACCTACAACAATAAGTACTTAGTAACGGCTACAATCCGCCGTGATGGCTCTTCACGCTTTGGCGAAGGCAACAAATGGGGAGTATTTCCTTCGGCGAGCGTAGCCTGGCGTATTTCGGAAGAGGATTTTATGCAGAATGTAGCTTTCGTTAGCTCCATGAAAATCCGCGCCGGATATGGTGTTACCGGTAATCAGGAAATTGGAAATTATTCGTTTGCTTCGGCGCTTCAAACCGTTAAATACAATTTTAATGGCATTATTACCAATGCCGTGGTTCCGCAAATGATGCCCAATCCAAATGTAAGATGGGAAGAACAAAAACAGGCCAATATTGGTGTTGATGCTTCGCTGTTTAATTCGAGGATTGATGTGATTGTTGATGCCTACATCAAAAATACCGACGAAATGCTGGTTCCGATGTCTGTTCCGGTTTCAACCGGATATTCTGATGTGTATGTTCCTTACATCAATGCCGGTAAAATGGAAAACAAGGGTATCGAATTTACGGTTGACTCAAGGAACTTTACCGGAGATTTCACGTGGAATACATCTTTTAACATTTCCTACAACCAGAATACGGTGAAAAGCCTCAACGATACCGTTCCGCTGACAAGCGGAAGTATCGGCTTAAACTATAATCTGGCGCTTATTCAGGCAGGACATCCGGTGAATGAATTTTTCGGATTTGTTACGGAAGGTGTTTTTCAAAATCAGGCTGATGTCGATAATCATGCTGTTCAGGTTCCGGGTGAAGATCCTTATAACCGCACTTCAGCGGGGGATATCAGGTTTAAAGACATGAACAATGATGGTGTGATCAACGACCTCGACCGCGTATTCATCGGCAATCCAAACCCGACATTCCTCTTTGCTTTAAACAACACCTTTACGTATCGTGGATTTGACCTTGGAATTTTCCTCCAGGGTGTTGCAGGTAACAAGATTCTCAATGCCAACCGTATCTGGAGCGAAGCGATGTCGATATCTGAAAATCAGACCACCGAAACGCTTAATCGCTGGACCGGAGACGGGACTAGTAACGAAATGCCGAGAGCAATTTACAATGATCCAAACAAAAACACGCGTCCTTCGGATCGTTATGTCGAAGATGGCTCTTATCTGAGGATCAAAAGCCTGACTTTAGGCTATACTTTACCAGCTTCGCTAACCTCAAAGGCCCACATGTCGGCAGTAAGGGTTTATGCTTCGGCTGTTAACCTTTTCACTTTTACCAAATATTCCGGTTTTGATCCGGAAGTTGGAACCAGCGGAATCGACAACAACGTTTACCCGGTTACCAGTACGGTTAGTTTTGGGGTTAATATTAGTTTCTAATTTAAAAAACGATACAAAGATGAAATACAGTTTATATATTTTGATGGTCCTCCCGATGATTTTATTATCATCATGCAGCAAGGACTTTCTTGACAAATCACCGGAATATTCGGTGAATACAGAGAATTTTTACCAGACCGAGGCTGATGCAATCTCGGCAATCAATGGCGCCTACCAGCCCCTGCAATGGCCAAAACTTTACAACATGCGCATGTGGACTTCCGATATTATGGCAGGAAACAGCATCGTTGGTGCAGGTGGTGGCTCCGATGGTCAGGAAACCCAGGACCAGGCAAATTTTGTAACCGCAACCGATAACCAGGGTGTTCTTGATCTCTGGCGCGGCCCATGGCCTGGAATACTTCGATGCAATATTATTTTGGAGAAAATTCCTGGAATGAATATCAGCGAATCGGTAAAAAACCAGGTGCTGGGTGAAGCCTATTTTTTAAGGGCTCACTATTATTATATTCTTGTCCGCTACTTTGGTGATGTTCCGCTGGTACTTGAGCCGGTAGGTCCGGAAGACGATCTTCGTCCTTTCCGCACACTAAAAGCTGAAGTTTATACTCAGATTGTTGCCGACCTCACCAAAGCAACCGAACTTTTGCCGAGCCGCGATAGTTACAGTGCTGCCGATCTTGGCAGGGCTTCAAAAGGAGCAGCCGCAGGAATGCTTGCCAGTGTAAATCTTACACTCGGAAACTGGCAGGATGTTGTGGGTCTGTGTGAAGATGTTACCGCGCTTGGTTATTCGCTCAATCCCGATTACGCTGGCAACTTTGATCCTTCAAATAAAAATTCAGCCGAATCATTGTTTGAAGTTCAATATGCAGCAAACGGAGGTTTTAATTTCTGGTCGAATGAGAACCAGGCTTCCTGGTTAAGCACATTTACCGGACCACGCGGTTCGGATCTTGTTGCCGGTGGCTGGGGCTGGAATCAACCAACTCAGGAATTTATGGATGGATATGAAGCTGGCGATCTGCGTAAAGATGCAACAACTTTGTACGAAGGATGCCCTCAGTTTGATGGTCAGGATTATCAGAAATCATATTCATTAACAAATTATAACCTGCGTAAATTCCTGGTTTCAAAAACGGTTTCGCCTTCCTACGACAACAGTCCGATGAATTTCCCGGTATTGCGTTATGCTGATGTTTTGCTGATGAAAGCCGAAGCGCTGAATGAACTTGGCCGGACTTCCGAAGCCGAAGCACCGCTCAACGAAGTGCGCACCAGGGCAGGATTACCGGTTGTTACAGGTTTATCGAAAGATGCTTTCCGCGAAAAAGTGCTTGTCGAAAGACGCATAGAACTTGCTTTTGAAGGACAACGCTGGTTCGACCTCATCCGCGTGGACAATGGCCAATACGCCATTGATTTCCTGCATTCGATAGGAAAAACAAACATGACCACCAAGCACCTGTTATTCCCAATTCCTCAAAAAGAAATCGACGCCAATCCTAACCTCACCCAAAATCCGGGGTATTGATGCCGGCAAATTATTTATTTTAATGTTTAAAAAAATATCGGATAACATGAGAAAATACATCAAATTTCCAGATACAATTTCAGGCCTGAGCCGCATTTTCATGATGATACTTGCAGGAATGATGATCTTTCTTGTTTCGTGTCAGAAAGAAGAAGATAACGACATCAAACTTGCAGGCGAACTATCGCTTAATGCCTCTTCCACCGAAATCGTCCTCAATCAGAAAAATGACAAGGACGCCGCGTTAGCCCTAACCTGGACTACCGGAACAAACAACGGAACCGGAGCCTCCATATCCTACATCCTGCAAATGGACAAAGAAGGAAGTAATTTTGCAAATGCACATGTTTTCGACATGGGCAAAGCCGTTTATGGCAAGAGTTTTACAGTATCAGGGCTTAACAGCAGCTTACTCGACGAATATGGGTTTGCCGCCGGAACAGCAGCAAAAATCCAGGCCAGGGTCATCGCCACAATTTCTACAATCCCTGTAACCTACGAAACATCAGCGGTTGTAACCATCACGGTAACTTCCTACGTTCCGGTAAGTACCACTTTGTACATTATTGGTGATGCTTCACCCAATGGCTGGGATGCAAATACAGCGCTCCCGCTTACACCCGATGAAACAGATCCTACGATTTTTGTTTTCAGCGGTGGCTTAGGGACAGGAAACTATAAATTTATCACCACTTTGGGACAACTCCTTCCATCCTACAACAAAGGGGCTGATGATAATCACATTGTTTTCCGCACCAGCGAAAGCGAACCGGACAATCAATTTACCATTGCTGATGCCGGAATGTACAAAATTACGGTTAGCCTGCTCGAACTTACCATCGAAGCTGTTAAACAAGAGCTGCCTCCATACGAAACCATTTATATGGTTGGCGATGCTTCACCAAACGGCTGGGATATCACAAACGCAACTCAACTTACCCAGGATCCTGAGAACCTCTATTTGTTCACCTATATGGGTGTGATGACTCCGGGTGACTTTAAATTCCCGGTCAACCAGAGTCCCGACTGGGGCCAGGATATGTACATGAAACTTACCGATTCGACGATGTATCTTCACCACGGTGGCGATCCGGATGATAATAAATGGAGTATTGCCAAAAAAGGATTTTACATCATCAAGCTCAATTTGCTCGATAACACCATTTCGATTCAGAGGGAGAAACTTTACATGGTTGGCAGCGCTACTCCGATAGGCTGGAGCATTGATCAGTCGATCGAATTGACGGAAGATGAAACCGATGGCTGTATTTTTACCTACACCGGCCCGATGGTTGCTGGCGAATTCAAATTCCCTGTTAACCGGCGCAGCGATTGGGGACAGGATATGTATATGCGCATCGACGACAACCTGATGTACCGGCACACCGGTGGTGCTCCGGACGACAATAAATGGAATATCACCGAGGATGGCGATTATGTAATCATTGCCAACCTTGAAACTTTGGCGATTAGTTTCGTAAAACAATAGTTAGTTTTGGTTGAAAACAGCGGCTGTCAATTATTTTGGCAGCCCTGTTTTTTTCTTTTAAATTTAAGATGTTGCTTATGCTCCGTTTCAAAAGAACATTTTTCACAATGCTCCTTTTGTCAGGTATGGCTTTTGCATTTTACTCCTGTAAGAAAAATGATACCGGCCCACCACCTGATCCAACCGTTTCGGCGGTAAAAATCAGCACCGATAAAGCCTGTTACAGCCCCGGGGAAGTTGTAATCTTTACCATCGACAAATCAATTCCTGAAACAGTAAAGGTGCGTTACCGCCACCTCGACGAAGTGATCGGAGAAACAACCTTGTCGGGAACTTCGTGGAACTGGACTGCACCTGCGGACGACTTCAAAGGTTACATGGCTGACATCTATAAATCGAATAATGACGGAACAGAGCAACTTTACGGGAGCATAGCCGTGGATGTTTCCTCGGACTGGACGCGTTTTCCGAGGTACGGTTTTCTGTCAAAATTTCCTGAACTTACTGAAACACCCATCAATTATGTGATCAGCGATCTGGCAAGGTATCACATCAACGGCCTTCAGTTTTACGACTGGCATTATGCCCATCATAAGCCACTGGCCGGTACGCCCTCAAATCCGGATCAGATTTGGAAAGACATCGCCAACCGCAACACGTATTTCAACACCGTAAAATCGTACATCAGTGCGGCGCATGCCTCCAACATGAAGGCCATGTTTTACAACCTGGCCTACGGCGCGCTGAACAACGCCGCCGCTGATGGCGTTTTGGATCAGTGGTACATGTTCACCGATGCTTCGCACACCAACAAGGAGGTTTTTGAACTGCCGGCGCCCATGTTCAAAAGCAATATTTGGTTTCTTGATCCGTCAAATACGGGCTGGCAGCAATACATCGCCGCACAGAACGAAGATGTTTACCAGGCTTTGGATTTCGATGGCTACCACATCGACCAGGTTGGCGACCGGGGTCGGACGCTTTACAACTATTCAGGACAGGTAATTAATCTTAAAGAAACCTTTGGTAGTTTTATCGATGCCATGAAATCAGCGTATCCTGATAAATACCACGTTTTTAATGCAGTAAATCAGTACGGGCAACAATACATTGCCCCGGCGCCGGTTGATTTTCTTTACACCGAAGTCTGGGGCCCGAATGATGGTTTTGCTGACCTGGCTTCGATTATTAAGGATAATAACGACTATTGCGGAAACACCAAAAACACGGTGCTTGCTGCCTACATGAATTATAACCTCGCCAATTCAGCAGGTTTTTTTAACACGCCGGGCGTTCTGCTCACCAATGCAGTAATCTTTTCTTTTGGAGGCTCACACCTCGAATTGGGCGAACACATGCTTGCCAAAGAATATTTCCCGAACAATAACCTCCAGATGCCTGGTGAGTTGAGGGATGCGATGATTTCGTACTACGATTTCATGGTGGCTTACGAAAACCTGTTGCGTGATGGTGGAACCGAATTTACCCCCGACATTAGCTGCGCCGATTACCAGTTTACAATCAATGCCTGGCCGCCACAGGCAGGGAACATTTCGGCATCAGGCCGCGAAGTCGGAAACAGTCAGGTTTACCATTTGATCAATTTTGCCAATGCAACTTCGATGAACTGGCGCGATAATTCGGGCACACAGGCTGTGCCCGGCACCTTTAAAAACGTGAAACTTACCATCCGGTCAAACAAGGCCGTCACAAAAATCTGGATGGCTTCACCGGATGCTTTCAACGGAACCCCCGTGAATCTCGAATTTACAACTTCAGGAGATAAAGTAACCTTTTTTCTGCCACAGCTAAAATATTGGGATATGATTGTTATTTCCTGAGAATTCAACCAATCATTTTCTAAAAACATCAACCAACCCTCTCGACAATGGCCAACCTAAAATATTTTCCAAAAAAAAACATAAACAAAATGATCAATAAATCAAGTGCCTTAATGATGGTTTTCATGCTCATGGTTTTGGCAGTATTTTCACAGAATGAGCCATCAAAACCTGTAAAACCCGGAAATTGCCTTAGCTATAAAGCCGGGGGCAACCAGGTTGTTTTTGAATGCGAAAACAACATCCGGGTGCAGTTGAAGCTTTGCAGCGCCACGGTTGTTAAACTCTGGTACGAACAGGGCGATTTTACCCGGAATAACGAATCCTTTGCCGTTGTCACGGAAGAACTTTCCGATCCCGGCAATCTCAACATTCAGGATTTGCCCCAAAGTTTCGAAATCTTTACCGGCGACCTGATCATCCGTATTTCCAAAAACCCGTTCCAGATCAGGTTTTATGATAAATATCAGAAATTGTTGCTCGAAGATTTTACCGATAAAGGATTCGTCAAAGATTCGACCTGGCAACAAACTTTTAAAAATTTACGCCCCGATGAACATTTTTTTGGCCTGGGCGAAAAAACCGGAAGCCTCGATCGCCGAGGCAAATCCTACCGGATGTGGAACAGCGACAAACCCTGTTATGGTGTTAATGAAGACCCGCTTTACAAAAGCATTCCGTTTTTCATGAGCAACTACGGTTACGGGATTTTCTTCGATAACACCTTCAAAACGACTTTCGATTTTGGTAGTGAATCGAATAAGTATTTTTCTTTTGGCGCTCCGGGCGGTGAAATGATCAGTTATTTCATTTACGGGCCATCCTACAGTCAGATCATTGCCTCCTACATCCGGCTCACCGGCAAGCCAATCATGCCGCCGGAATGGGCCTTGGGATTTTCGCAATGCCGCGGACTGCTCACCAATGAAAAACTTACCCGGGAAATTGCTTCTGAATTCCGCAAACGACAGATTCCCTGCGACATCATTTATCAGGATATTGGCTGGACCACCCATCTGCAGGATTTCGACTGGAATCCGGGAGCCTACAAAAATCCACGGAAAATGGTTGCTGATCTGGATTCGATGGGATTTAAAATCATCGTCTCCCAGGATCCGGTTATTTCGCAGGGACAATCAAAAGACTGGCATGCCGATGAATCTGGCAAAAACTTTTCACAATGGCGCGAAGCAGATTCCTCCGGTTTTTTTACTACCGACATCCGCACAGGAAAAACCTACGATATGCCTTGGCCGTGGGGCGGGAACTGCGGTATAGTTGACTTTACAAAACCCGGTGTTGACGATTGGTGGGGAAAATATCAGCAGAAAGTGCTGGACGATGGCGTTCGCGGATTCTGGACGGATATGGGCGAACCGGCCTGGTGCAACGAAGAAAGCACCGACCGCCTATTTATGAACACGCCTTTTCACGGGAATAACAATACGTAAGGAAAGTATGTTTTTCTAGCGTAAACCTATGACAATCAATGTTGTAGGTTTTTTTCATTTCATTTTGTTACGTAATTAATACGCATATTAATTACAATTTCGTCAT
>CAJATL010000003.1 GCA_903944895.1 uncultured Bacteroidota bacterium | reverse complement strand
CGCGAAGCGTCCGCTTTTCCCCTCCCAATCACCCCATCAAGGCCTCTGTCATTTCGATGGATCCGCCAGCTGGCGGAGACTGGGAAATCTCTTTTATGACAATGTTTTTAAAAATAACTGATATGACAAAGTATTAGTAAATAATGGAACGAAAAACACAAAACCAGATTTAACACCACACCTGCGGGCTTTTAATGCGCCAAAATTTGCTTTAATAAATATTATTGGGATTGATAAATAGCCTACTTTTACCCCTGTGATCAATTGTTCATTTAATCCTTTAAAAATGTTCGTTTACGCAAATTCCTTTTTACCTGAAACCCGCAGAAATCCTTTGCTGCCAAATGGTTTTGCCCCCATATCATTGCTTTCCACCGAAATTTGTTTCTTAAAATAATCTCTAAAAAAATGTACCATGAAAAACACTTTACTCTTTCTCTCCTTTGCCCTGATGAGCATTTTTGCTTTCGGACAAACGCCGCAGGCCTTCAAATACCAGGCAGTAGCCCGCGATTTGAACGGCAACCCGGTAATTAACCAGGAAATCTCAGTAAAAATCTCCATTTTGTCCGGAAGCCCGGAAGGGACGGTTGAATACTGCGAGCTGCACCAAACCACCACCAACAGCCTCGGACTAATAAACCTTGAGGTTGGCCGCGGAACGGCAGTAACCGGCAACTTTGTGCTTATCGCCTGGGGCAACAACGCCAGCTTTATAAAAACCGAAATAGATCTTGCCGGCGGCGACAACTTTGTTTTTATGGGAACCAGCCAACTGCTGAGTGTACCGTTTTCGTTGTTTTCGGATAATGGCGTGCCCGACGGCCAAAACCCCGGCGACATGCTGTACTGGAACGGAACGCAATGGATAAAAGTAAGCGCCGGTTTAAACGGACAAGTGCTGACTTTTAACGATGGTGTGCCTGTGTGGGGCGGGATTCAGTTGCCCATACTTTACACTTCGGCGATTTCAAGCATCAGTGCTTTTACGGCCAATTGCGGCGGCACCGTTGTGAGTGATGGCGGTTCGCAGGTGATTGCGCGGGGCATTTGCTGGAACAGTTTGCCAAACCCAACCACGGCCAACAATAAAACGATTAATGGAAGTGGCACGGGCGCATTTTCGGGAAGCATGACCGGCCTGGCGGCAAGTTCGGTTTATTATGTGCGGGCTTATGCCACCAACAGTGCCGGGACTTCTTACGGAAATGAAGTAAGTTTTATCACCACCAACGGAGGCATCACTTTAACCACCACGGCCATAACAGCAATAACCATTAATTCGGCAACAAGCGGCGGCAACATTACCAACAACGGAGGTTCCGGGGTTATGGTACGGGGCGTTTGCTGGAGCACAACACAATATCCAACCACCGCCAACAGCAAAACCACCAACGGCAGCGGAAACGGTGTTTTTATAAGCGAGCTTACCAGCCTTGCACCAAACACACTTTATTATGTTCGCGCTTATGCCACCAACAGTTTGGGAACCTCTTACGGAAGCCAGTTAAGTTTTACCACTTTAAGCGGAATAGTTACCCTCACCACCGCCGAAGTAACCGAAATTACTGCCACAACCGCCATAAGCGGTGGCGAAATTACCAATGATGGCGGCTCACCCGTTACAGCAAGAGGCATTTGCTGGAGCACCTCCCAAAACCCAACCATAGCCGACAGCACCACCAATGATGGAAGCGGAAATGGAGTTTTTATAAGCAACTTTACCGGTCTTTTGCCGGATACTACTTATTATGTTCGGTCTTACGCTACAAACGGAGTTGGGACTTCTTATGGAAATGAGGTGAGTTTTATGACACTGTGGAGTTGTGGAAAACCCTATTTAGATAACAGAGATGGTAGAAATTATAACACTGTTCAAATTGGCACCCAGTGCTGGATGGCTGAAAATTTGAACGTTGGGGGTAGGATTGATTTAAATCAAGACCAGCATAACAATACAACTATTGAAAAGTATTGTTATAATAATTTAGAGGCTAATTGTGATGTTTATGGTGGACTATATCAATGGTATGAAATGATGCAATACAACTTTGAGCCAGGAATTCAGGGGGTATGTCCAAATGGTTGGTATCTTCCAACTGCGCAAGAATGGTCGGTGCTAATTAATTTTCTAGATGGAGAAGGTGTTGCCGGGGGTAAAATGAAAGAAAATGGAACATCGCATTGGGATTCACCTAATACCGGTGCCACCAATAGTAGTGGGTTCACTGCATTACCTGCTGGGTGGTGCTATTCTTCTTATAATAATTGGTATTATGGCAATCTAGGCCATTACACCGTTTTCTGGTCTTCAACTGGGTACAATGACTATTTGGGTAGATACCTCTATTCAGATGTAAGTACCGCATTCCAAAGCTCTTTAAATGGCTGGAATGGTTATTCAGTGCGTTGCCTCAAGGACAATTGATTATTTGAACATTTTTGGATCACGCTAAAGGTTTCATCTTTCCAAAAAGGTGAAACCTTTTTCATGAATGGAAATTTTGAAAGAAGGTAATAAGATTTCCGAAACCCCAGCTAAGCAGCATTTGAGATACAGCTTTGACCGTTGTTGAATTTGCAATTCGACAAAAAACATCATACTTCCACAGTTAAGTTTTATCCTGACAATTACAAATTGCCCTATGTTTCGAGCGGCCCGCCAGTTGGCGGACCGCTCAGCGTGGGAGGCTGTCAATTCAAGCTCAACCGAAAACGGTCAGCATTGGGAAGGAAAAAAACTCCGGTTATCCAATTCCGCATTTAGTGAATAACAAATATCGTATTTTAGCTTACGATTATTAACCATAAAATCTTACTACAATGAGTGTTGTATTTAAAACTGTTGCCCATAAAAACCTTCAAAACCTTGAAGCGCCAGCAAAGCATTATGCCATGGTAGAGCCAACCGGCACCACGGATATTGATGGCCTGGCAAAAATAATTTCCGATAGCAGCACAGCTAGCCGTGCCGATGTTTATTTAGTTCTCATAGGTCTGGTGGATGCCATTAGCCAGGAATTGGAAGATGGCCGTTCGGTGCATCTGGGGAAATTAGGGTCGCTCAGCCTGAGCATAAGCAGCGATGGAGCCGATACTGCCACTGAGGTTACCGCATTCTCGATAAAAAAAGCCCGCCTTATTTTCCGTCCCGGCCCCGAAATCAGAAACTTGCTTAAAAAACTAAAGTTCATAAAAAAATCATAAAGCAGCCCTTCGGGTAAAATATTTAAAGATTTTTAAATCCGCCTCAGCATATCCGAAGATAATAATACGGAACTTATCCGGGTAACATTTCATTGTTGGGAAAGCAACATGCTACAGGTAGCTATAAAATCATGCAGCATGTTGCTAATGTAACATGCTGCATGCATTAAATGCCACAAAGAATTCTTGTCCGCAGGATGTTCTTATCATTTTGATCGAATATACCTGAAGGCACCGCAAGTTTATTGACGCTGGCAGGTCCGCCAACTGGCGGATGCTGTCAGGTCACACTACACCGAAACCTGTCAGCGTCCGCAGGACCTGACTGCGTTTAAAAGAACCCCATCCCCGGCCCTTCCCCAAATTGGGGAAGGGTGCAAAAGTTCCGAAGTTCGTGAATTAAGACTTTAAAAAAAGGCTTCGCTTTTCCAGGATTAATCCTGACAAAGTCAGCATTTAAAGGTTTCACCTTTCCAAAAGGTGAAACCTTTTTGGCATGACGCTGCCAGCTGCTGCGCACGCTGTCAGGTCTTGTTCCGGTAAAACCTGTCAGCGTCCGAAGGATCTGACAGCGTTTACAAGAAAAGAGAAAGTGTAAACGGTCAATCGTCCAATGAATTCATTAAGACTGATGAAGGCGATAAGGTTTTTTCGATCCGGCTTGTTCCCCTCTTCCACAAATAACTGATGGATATTTGTGACAAATTTTTTCCGTGTTTTAAAAACAACAATGAGTTTAGGAGCGTGCCTTTACGGCGCCATGTAAACCAGGTTGTTGCGGATGGCAAATTTGATGAGGTCGGCAGTGGTGTTGAGAGAAAGTTTTTGCATGATGTGGCTTTTGTGCGCACCCACGGTTCCCGCACTGATGAAAAGTTTTTCGGCAATTTGGGCGTTCGATGATCCTTCGGCAATCATTTTAAGGATTTCCTTTTCACGAACCGAAAGGCACGGGTACTGTTTTGTCATGTCGTCGTTGCCGGAGCGGGCATTTCTGAAAAAGCTTTTTAAGATGGCATCCGAAATCTGTTCACTAAAAAATTCGTTGCCTGCATAAACCTTTGTTATTGCGCTGCTGAGTTCAAACCAGGAAGTGTTTTTGGGAAGATAGCCCCTGGCGCCGGCTTTCAGGGCATTAAAAATAAATTCTTCGCTGGTAAACATCGAGAGGATGATGACGTTGATTTCGGGATATTTCTGCCGTAATAAAGCGGTAAGTTCGATGCCTGATTTTCCGGGCAACGAAATATCCATAATCACGATGTGGGGCTTCACCTTTTCGAGTAAAATCAAGAGTTCGTCACCGTTGGCGGCTTCACCAACAACTTTAACGTCGGGGGTAATATTCAGCAGGGCATGAATTCCATCACGAATAAGCTGATGGTCATCGACGAGTATAATTTTAATCTGTTCCATCATACGTAAAAGGTATTTTAACAATTATCGAAGTTCCCTCTCCGGGAACGGAAGTTAAACTAAAAAAGCCGTCAATAAGCTGGGCGCGCTCTTTCATGTTTAAAATGCCATTGCCCGAAGGCATTGTCAGGACATCAAAACCCTGGCCGTCATCTTTACAGGAAAACTCAATGTTTTTTTCATCGGGGGTGATGTTGATGCTTAGGGTTTGAGCTTTGGCATGTTTCACCACATTATTAATGGCTTCCTGTGCGATCCGGTAAAGGTAAGTGCCTGATTTTATGCCTGGATTTAATAAATTTCCGGTTACAACAAAATTCAGCCGGAGGCCTGCATGTTGCGAAACATCTTCGGCCAGCCTCCTGATAGACGTAATCGGCCCGAATTCTTTGAGTGCCGGGGGTGTTAGCGATCGGCAAATTGCTCTTACATCTTCGATAGTCTGGTCAACAAGGGTTTGGGTTTGAGAAACGATGAAGCCGGTTTTTTCCGCATCCGAACGTGAGGCAAGTTCTAATCTGAGACGGATTGCACTCAACGCCTGGCCGACGCCATCGTGCATTTCGCGCGAAAGATGCTGCCGTTCCATTTCCTGGCCATCAATCACCGAACTTATCCGCGATGCACGCTCGGATAAAAGTTGTTCGTTCTGCAGTTTTAGTTTTTCGGTCATAAAATTGAACGACTCGGCAAGTTCACCAATTTCATCGTTATTATCAATTTTCACCTTGCTGTCGAGATTTCCGGCACCAACGCTGGTGGCTGCTTTGGTAAGTTTGCTGATGGGTCGGGTGATGTGGCGGGCAAAAAGAAAGGTCAGCACAAAAAACGCAATACTTGTGAGCGCTGTAAAAATGAGGATGGTTATGCGGAGGCGGTCAACAGGAATCATGGCTTCTCTTTTGTCGATTTCGGCAAGAATGATCCAGTTTAAACCCGGAATCTGAAGTTTTGTAAACGATGAAAGTACGCGGATGCCCCGGTAGTCTTCACATTCGATAATTCCTGTTTGTCCGTTGATTGCCATTAATGCCGCAGGGCTGCTTGTTTTAAGTTTAAGTACATTTCCTTTCGAAAATCGTGACTCACTCCTAAAAAGCTGGTCTTCACCAATCAGGTACGATTCGCCTGAAATGCCCAGGCCGCCTTCGGCACTTGATTCGAGCATGATATCATTTATACTTTCGGGTGAGATTTCGAGCATGATCATTCCACCGGTTCCGGGGATGCCTGCTACCACCAGCAATCCATGATTTTCTGAATCGGAATAATCAAAAAAAGTTCCTTGCGGATGTTTTTTCAATTTTTCGATAAGCAGCAGAGGTTCTGTTTCTTCTGGCTTATGAACCTGAAAAGAAATGTCGGTATCAGCGTTTGAAATGGTCATTTCGATTCCATTTCCATCAGCGTTAAAAACCTGCAAACGCTTGTAATAGCCACAATTGCTGAGATATTGAATCAGGTATTTATCTAATTCGCCCATTAAAACAGGATGCTCAAAATTTGTGGAATCGTTTTTTTGGGTAACAAATTTGAAGAGTAGTCGGGCATCATCGGAACAGGCGATGAGTTCGACATCACGGATTCTATCGGCAAAAAAGGCTTCGATTTGTTTTTCACGGACGGTACGAACGCTGGTAAGCTGATTAAAGGTACGGTCCATCAAAGCATTACGGGCACTATAATACGAAAAACCACCAATGATTCCGATAGCGCCGGTTCCCAGGAGCATAAAAAAAACTATGAGTTTCTCGTTGAGGCTGATTTTTCGCATCCGGGGCAAATTTACATAAAAATAATCCCCGCTCTGAAGCCCGGGCATGCTGTTAGTAAAAGAAAAGGGAGCCTGCTAAGCCCCCCTTTTCAAAATAATCAGTCAATAATCACCTAAAAATTAAAAAACAGGTTATCTCAAAAAAAATCAATTCCCATTCTTCTTATAATTACTCGATGATGAGTTTTTTAGTTGCAGTGCCATCGATGGTGGTTATCTCGACAAGGTACAAACCACTTTGCAGTTCAGCAATGTCAGTTACAAACGAATTGCCCGAAACCCCTATATTCAGGATTTCCTGACCGAGATAATTCATAATCCTGATGCTTTTCAGTAAAGCTGGGCTTGTAATGTTCAGCACGTCCTTGGCAGGATTTGGAAACATCTTTACTTCGACAGGCTTGTTGGTTAATTCGCCGATTCCCACCGTTGAACCTGGTGTTAATTGAATGTTATCCATGAAGAAGTATGGGGTGCCATTGGTTGTGGCCGCATAAACATCCATTGCACCAAGCTGGTTGATACCACCGCCTGAAGCACCAATGCTCCATTGCCACGAATGAACCAGGGTTCCGTTTACAATCAGTTGCGCCCAGTCGTTGTCGAGGTCAATGATGTTTTCGACAAAAAACCATTCGTCATAATTGTAATTGAACGAAGCCACTGCGGCAGTGCCACCTGCGGTCAACAAAGCTACTCCGTTGGGATTTAAATAAACTTCCGATCCCCATTTTGAAGTTCCACCAGTAAATGCCTGGAGAATATTATAATATCCAACTTTGCCTGATGGAATAAACATATAGAAATTTACAGCGTAGCTTCCTTCGGTCTGGTCTCCGAACAGCATCACAAAGTCGTTGGTACCCTGGCAAAGTACCGAATTTGTTCCTTCATAAGCCTGCTCTGATGAAACAATTGGGTCTTCGGCCGAACCGGGAGTATTGCTCCAGGTAGTCCAGTAGGTAAGGCCCATATTAACAGCCTGCTCAACGAGTTTTTCACCGGAAGTATAGTCTTCGAAAGGTTCAAAGATTAAATCGTTCGAAAATGCTTTGTAGTCGATATCTTCAAAATAGGCTTTTGGTGTTCCGTTAACGTTCCAGGCATAGAAGTTAGCCGCCGAAAGCTGCAATAGTCCTGGAGTTCCGAATGTTCCAAGGCTCCACTGCCATTCGATAATATTTACATCGTTCACATAAAACTCAGCCCAGTCCTCGTCGAGGTCAACAACCACTTCAATGGGGATCCAGGTATCGTAGGCATAGGTGAAAGTTCCTGCGCCTTCGCCACCTGCGTCAATGGTTCCGAGGCCGCCTGCATCAAAATATGCCTGGGTTCCCCATGCGCTGCTGGCGCCAGCGAAGTCTTGTAAAACATTAAAGTACCCGAAAAATCCTGTCGGGATATTGACATAAAAACTCAACGAATATTTTCCTTCGGTTTTGTCGCCAAGTAAGAGTACGGCATCGTTGGTTCCTTCGATAAGCATCGAATTCATGCCCGTGTGTGATATTGCATCGCTTACCATCGGATCCTCGGCGCTGCCGGGGCTGTTGCTCCAGGTTGTCCAGTAATCTTTACCCTGAGCGATGGCTTGCTGAACCAATTTCTGTCCGGCAGTATAATAATCGAAAGTTTCGATGATAATCGAACTTCCACCCGAACCACCAGCAGCGGTCATTTTAACCAGATCGAGGCTGAAAAACCCGGTTGTCTCACTCGAATATTTAAACGCCAGGTATGAATCCGTGATCGAATAATCTGATAATTTTATCGATAATTCCTGCCAGTCGGAAGTAACGGTGAAATTATCCAGTTCGGTAAAACTATCCGGATTTGCAGGATCACTCACGGTACCGACACTTAATGTTGGATCCTGGCTAGCTTCTCCAACTGTAAAATACAGCATATCAACCAAACTCAGGTCAAATTCAGGTGTAACCAGCATAACATCAGCAGTGCCGGCGTCCTGGCGGAAGAATATTACTTTTCCGCCATACCAGTATACATAATTCCATCCTGATGCAATGGCGGTGTAGTCATCTGGTAAACCAGCCTCAAAATCTTCATAATAATAGTAGTCTGGAATATTAAGCGTTGCATTGATGGTTACATTCTGATCGACAACCTCCAAAGTTCCCGAAGCACCTTCAAGGCCTGCTTTTATAATGCTATAAGCATAAACTCCCGGGAAAACCTCAGGATATGTGGCCAATCCGGCGGCATTGGTGGTAATTGCCGGATGACCATCCATCGTAATTTCAGCGCCTTCAACTGGTGCACCATCGCTATCAATGATATTGAAGTTAACAGCATAAGTGTCAAAATTTGCAGCCTCTACTTCGATCATCTCCGATTGAATCATGCTCTTGTCGGTATCATCCTGCACAAAAACAATCACACGCAAATCGGTGGGTTCCTCCATATTGGTTGTTGACATATCAAAAGTTTCGGAAATATCAACCGAACTTCCGACAGAAAGTGCCCCCAGTGTGGTGCCCGAGGATCCTGGTAACATGGTCATCATCACATTATAGAATTCGGTTTCTCCGTTTGTTGAAACATTGCCAACAGTAACTTTTTCGACAACAACGATGTGTGCTTTAAGGCCTGCAGCATAAGCCGCCGCCGAACTGATATTCAGATTAACAGTGATCATCATATTTTCGTCGATGCTGGCATCTGAAGTAAGCTCAATTGCAGTTACATTGTCAGCAAATTCGTCAAACATGACCTGTGTAAGGTCGCCTGCATTTGCGATTTGTGTTGCATTAATATAAAGATCGGGCACCCACGAACAGCCATAATAGTCTCTTCGGTCTCCACCTTGCTCGGTGTAATAAATATCGCCGCTTCCCGGCCAGTTCATCTGATATTTTATAAGGCTGTATTCATCCGGATTTGCAGCAAGAACTGCATCAATGATGGGATTTGCTTCGGCGCAGGGAGCACAGGTTGAGCTGGTAAATTCTTCGTAAAGAGGTTTTTTCATCACAAGATTATCCAGAACCTGGAAATCTTTTGTAAGCACATTGTTGGCGGGATTTTCATCTCCGGCAAGAGTAACAGTGACTTCGGCAGTATAATTTCCCTGTATGGCAGTCCAGTTTGCAAAGGTTACAAGCTGCGACTGGAAGCCGGCCAGATTTGTAACATTGTAGTTTTGGGTATAAATGGCCGATCCTCCTTGTAATATCTTAAAAGTAGCAGTAAAAGAAGATGTTTGTGTTCCAAGGTTAGATACCAGTGCTTTAGGAGTAATTATATTTCCGGTTGGAATGATAGATGGAATATAAACCGCTGCTACGGCCGCATCCAGATTGGCAGCCTCGAAAAGATTTACATCATCAATGTACCAGTAATTGAGTTGGTAAGAGTCACCACTCATTGTAAATGCCACTTTGAAGGTTGCCGAGCCCACATCACCATTATCTATCAGCACCAGTTTTGTTTCCGGGCCTACGCTGCCATTAACGGCAATTGTCCATACTTCATTCCAGGTTGTGCCATCGCTTGTGGTTTCAACTTTCAGATCATAACCTCCGCCATAGTCGTTTACATAGTGTTTAAACTCAAAACCAAGTGCATCAAAACCAGTGGTGTTAATGGCCGGAGAAACAAGCCGGGAAACCCCAACAAATTGTGGTTGCCAGTTTAACATACCTTCCGGGGCAGTGCCACCTGCATTGTTTGTGGCGCTTGTTTGCCAGTTTGTTTGTCCCAATCCCACAACAGCCCACCCCGGAGGAGGACAGCCACCTGTGAAGTCTTCGGTAAACAAAGCATCCGTATTTTCGGTGGCTGGTGCAATGTAATTTTTTTGAAAACACACACCCTGGTTGGGGCCGGGAAGTGCATGAGGCCCATTTTGTGCAAAAGCAAAAAATGCCATAAACATCATTGCTATTGCCATGAAACTTTTAAGCGTAAATTTTCTCATAATGATAATTTTTGTTAATGAATAATTTGATATTGATAAATTAGTGATTTGACGGATGAGTTGATGAATCGGACAACTTCGGGATATTTCCGATGAGTTTTTTAAGAATGCTGTTTTGAATTTTCTTCTTTTCGATGAGATGCCTGACCTCCTCTGCCTCCCTGATAATTTTAGCCGATTTTTCATCTTCGGTCACGTTTTCCGGCTTGCTTTTGTTTCTCATAAAAAGTGTGATAATGAAATTTAAACGAGATTAATTTGTCCGTCAAAAGTCAGCTAAATCTTACCTGAAAACAAATATTTAGCCTTTACAAAACATTAATATGCGTAAAAAATCACCTTTACAAATCCATTACACGGAATGTAAAATGCTGGATATGAGAAATAAAAAAAGGAAGGGAAGGAAAACGATCAAATCTGTGCCAAAAATGTTACCAGGTTGGTTTGGGTGTTTGAAATGCCAAGTTTTTTGCGAAGCCGGTGCCGCGCTATCTCAAGGCTGCTTAAACGCTGGCCGGTCATTTTACAGATTTCCTTCGAAGTGATATTTAATCTCAGAAAGGCGCAGAGTTTAAGATCATTGGGCGACAGATCGGGAAATTTCTGCATCAGTCGCTCATAAAACTCACCGTGAACCTGCTTAAAGCGAAGTTCAAACTCTTCCCAGATTTCGTCTTCGGTATTTTTTTGGAGGTCATGGGCTATCCTGATAATGGCATCTTTGGTTTCATCTTTCACAGCTTCATTTTCGATGAGCATTAGTCTGTTTGAAATATCCGACAAAATTTCGTTTTTCCTGATCAGATTCATCACATTAAGAGTAAGCTCTTTATTTTTAAAATCAACCTCATCCTGCAGCTTCTGCTTGGCCAACCTGTCGTTTCGTGCTTTCATTTTCTGACGCGACATCAGCAGCAAAACAACGATTACCGCTAATGAAAGGGTGATGATGATGATGATGGTTATAAAATCTTTACGTTGCTGTAACAGCTTTTCTTCCTGTCCCTGCTTCTCAAAATTATACTGCAACTCAAGTTTCGAGAGTTTGGTCATGCTTTCTTCAAGTCCCAGACTGTCTTTCATCTGGTATTGAATCATGCCGTATTTATAAGCATTTTTCAAATCGTCTCTTTTCAGATAAATCGCATGAAGTTTTTCGGCTGCATTTTTCACTGTTTTCTTCAAAGCATTTGCCTGCCCGATCGCAAAAGCTTTTTCGGCAAACCGAAGGCTTTGTTCGGTGTCGCCGGTTTCATCATAATAATCCGAAAGATTGATGTATGATGCCGAGAGCATGACCATGTTATTCAATTCCCCGAAAATGGCCGCGCACTGATTATGATAACTCAGGGCAACCTCATAATTTTTCTGGTCCTGGTTTATTTCGCCAAGGTTTAGATAGTTAATGCCCTCCCAAAGTCGCTGGCCAATCCGGATGTTAATTTTAACGGCCTCCAGGATGTATTTTTCGGCGGTGTCGGCTTGTTTGCGCTCAGCATAAATTGCGGCAACATTGTTTAATCCGCGGGAAATTCCGATCGGATCGTTGATTTCGCGGCCGATATCGAGGGATTGTGCGTAATATTGGAGCGCTTTATCATAATTCTGTTGCTCAAAATACAGGTAGCCGATGCTGTTGAGGGCTTTTGCAATATTGGATTTGTCGCCGGTTTTTTCAGAAATCCGAAGACTCTCAAAAAAATGCTCCGAACTTTGTTTGTAATCCCCAAGGTCGGTATAAATTCGCCCGATCACCCGGTGAGCCTCAGCCAGCTCCGTTTTGTTATCCAGTTGCTGCGCCAGGTCTTTAGCTTTCATGGCCAGTTCCATCGAAGTTTTGTGATCGGTCATTGCCCAGTAAATCTCGGCCATCCGCGTCATCGCCATCAGTTTTATTTCCCTGTTGTTCTCCTTTTCAGCAATTTCGTCGGCTAATCTGGCATAATCCAAAGCTTTTTCCGGATTATTGTTTTTTAACTCGGCAACCAACTGGATGTACAGGTTCATTTTTACCTGTGGATCATCCGTGAGGATTACGGCCTCTTCAAGGCTACCGACTTTGTTGACTTCGTCGGCACCCGCACAAAGTGCTGCAAGCCATAAAAACAACAATAACAATATTTTAGCGGAATTTTTCACAATAATTTTTAGTCCGGCAAACGACAATTCTTACTTCAAATCACCCGATAAAAGTAATTAAATTGTTGGGATTGCCTTTTTTCGGTAAACTTAACCCATTTCCAAAGTAAGGCTATGAAGTGCTTAAAAGGATTATTAGAAAAAGTAAATCTGTAGTGCTCAAAACGGAACTCCATTTCCCGTCAAAATCTATAATTTAGCAAGTTAACCGAAAATACTTGCAAAAATGGTTAAGCCGGAAAACCAGGAAACATCTAAAAATGCACAGCTCAGAAATTTCCCATAATTTTGGCCATAAAAAATTACAGCAGCATGTTTAGCATCAAAGATCATATCACCAGCGCACAAAACCCACGAATCCGCAATTTCCAGCATCTGATGAAAGCTCGTGAACGCCGCCATCAGGGAGTTTTTGTTTTGGAGGGAATTTTAGAAATTGGCAAGGCCATGGCGGCAGGTTATCAGTTTAAGAGTGTCTTTTTTTGCCCTGATATTATTTCCTCAAAGGAGGTTGAAGAGTTACTTGACGAAAATCATGAGGAAATCTTCTCGGTAAGCAGTGATATTTTTGCAAAAATCGCTTATCGCGGAACTTCGGGTGGAATCGTGCTTCTATCAGAGCCTCGCGAACACAAACTCGAAAATCTGAAATTAAGGGATCGGCCACTTTTGATCGTCCTCGAAGCTGTCGAAAAGCCCGGAAATCTTGGTGCGATCCTGCGTACTGCCGATGCCGCCGCCGTTGATGCGGTAATTATCTGCGATCCGCAAACCGATATCTACAACCCCAATGTTGTCAGGTCGAGCATTGGTTGTTTGTTTTCGGTGCCAGTAGCAGTGGCAAATTCCGTCGAAGTAATCAAATGGCTCGAGATGAAGAAAATTTCGATTTATTGCACGGCGCTGACAGCCTCGTTGCCTTATCACACCATCAATTTTAAGAGGCCTTCGGCCATCGTTCTGGGAACAGAAGCCACCGGCATCACTAAAACCTGGCTTGATGCTTCCGACAACAACATTATTATTCCGATGCTCGGAAAGGCCGACTCGCTGAATGTTTCAACCGCCGCCGCCATCGTGGTTTTTGAAGCCCGCAGACAGCGCGGTTTTTAAAAGAATCTGAATACGGATTTACCACGGAGGCACGGAGTATACAGAGTTTTTTTTGTCTACTTCACAATACTTTCCTGCAAAACTTGAGTTTTGAATTTTGGAATTTGAATTTTGAGAATTTTATTTGTGTTTTCCTTGCTTCCCTGGTTAAATTCCTACCCCAGATCGGTGTATTTGGTGGCAAGGTTTCGGGATTTTTCGACAGGGTACTTTGCGGCATTTTTCTCCATCTTTTTCATGATAATGTCTTTTACATCAAAACCATATTTTTCGGCGATAAAAAACGCGTAAACAAGCACGTCGGCGAGTTCTTCGGCCACCCTTTCGCGGTTTACAGCCTCAACTTCGGCGGGGGATTTCCACAGAAAAATCTCGTTCAACTCGGCAGCTTCGATGGATAAAGCCACGGCAAGGTCCTTTGGATTATGAAATTGCGCCCAGTTGCGCTCATTGCGAAATTCGACGATGCGTTTGGTGATGGTTTCGATATCATTCATGATAAAAAATGGATTTATTTTGTCCGGCAAATTTGGCTATTTTTTTTCAGTACTTTTGGTTTTTAAATTTTAAACCCCATCGTATGAAAATTCTCCACACTTCCGACTGGCACATTGGGCAAAGGCTTCACAACAACGACCGCGAAGAAGAGCACCGCATGTTTTTTGATTGGCTCAAACAAACCGTCATCACCCAAAACATTGATGTACTGCTGGTTTGCGGCGATATTTTTGACATCGGATTTCCGGCAAACAGCGTTTTAAAAATTTATTACAGTTTTCTCACCAGTCTAATCGCGACAAACTGCCGCCAGGTCATCATCACCGGCGGAAACCATGATTCGGTGAGCACGCTGGATGCTCCCAAAGAAATCCTGAAGTTTATCAACGTAACCGTAATTGGCGGCGCCACCGATGATCCCGCCGCCGAAATTATCGAAATCCGGGATGAAACCGGAAAAACTGCCGCCGTGGTTTGTGCCGTGCCTTATCTGCGCGAAAAGAACCTTCGCAAATCCATTGCCGGCGAATCTTTCGACGACCGCGAAAGATCAATCCGCGAAGGCATTTTGAACCATTATCTCCAACTTTCGGATCTTACCAAAACACACCAAAATAGTGGGATTCCGGTGATTGCAGCCGGCCATTTGTACGTTCAGGGGGCGGTAATTTCGGAAAGTGAGCGTGGAATTTATGTCGGAAATCAGGCCGGCGTGAGCATTTCAGCGTTTCCCACGGGTTTTGGCTACTTTGCCCTCGGCCATTTACACCGGGCGCAGCAGGTGGGGAGCAGCCCACCGGCGCATTATTCGGGCTCCCCGCTAATGCTTAGTTTCAGTGAAAAACACGATAAAAAACGGGTAAATATTCTGGAAATTTCAGATGGAAAAATCCTCGTCACCGACATCAAAATTCCGGCTTTCAGGAAACTCATTTCAATTAAAGGCAGCCTTGCAGAAGCCAAAGAAAAATTGGCCTCGCTGAATCCTGAATCTCAGCTTTGCGACTGGATTGATCTTGATGTTGAAGAACCCGTCCACGATCCACTTTTAATGCGCCTTTACGATGATTTTGTGGAAGATTTTAACACAAAAAACGACCATTTTAAGATTGTGAAAAACATGCTCAGGTTTGCCGACCGAAAACAACTGGATACTTTTTCGGCAGATTCCGGCCTGACACTGAGCGATTTTAATGAAGTCGAAGTTTTTGAAAAACTCCTCGACCAGGAAGGAATTTTCGAACGCGAAGATTTGATTTCCTGTTTTAACCAATTGCTTCAGATGGTTCATTCGACCGAAAAACAGGACTAACCCCAAAAAATTATTCCCATGAAAACTTTAAAAATCACGCTTCAAAATATTCATTCCTTAAAAGGGCGGCACATTGTAGATTTTACTGAAGGGCCACTTTCAAAAACCGGGCTTTTCGCGATAACCGGCCCAACCGGCTCGGGAAAAAGCACGCTGCTCGACGCCATCACGCTGGCGCTTTTTAACCAGACGCCGCGCACCGGAAGCCTTTCAAAAGATGCAATCATCAGGTTAGGCGCTGTAATTACCCGAAATACCGACGAGGCTTTCGCCGAAATCGAATACGAAACCAAAAGCAAAGTTTACAGGTCGAAATGGGAGATAAGCCGCGCCAGGACCGGAAACCTGCGCGACTACAACATGCAGATTTCTTTCAGAGATGAAAAAGGAGAATTTGAGTTTTTTGATTTGAAAAAAGGCGATGTTCCGGCTAAAAACGCAGAAATCATCGGGTTAAATTACGATCAGTTTGTAAAATCAATTTTGTTGTCGCAGGGTGAATTTGCCCGTTTTCTTAGAGCAAAACCCGAAGAGCGTGGCGACCTGCTCGAAAAAATTACAGGAACCGGGATTTATCGCGCCATTGGTCGGGCAGCGTTTGAAAAGCAAAGGGAGGAAAAGCAAAAACTTGAGCAATTCGGGCAAAAACTGAAGGACATCAAAATCCTTACTACCGATGAAATTTCGATTTTTAATGAACAACTTGGCGCATTAAACCAGAAATCTCTTGATGCCGGCAATGAACACGAAGTTTGCGGAGCCGGCATCAAAACTAAAAAAGACCTGAAACTTAAATTGGATGCAACTGCGAAATTGAATGGACAACTGGGTTTGTTAACTGTTGAAGAAGAAAAACTCGCTCCCGAAAAAATGAGGTTAAAATTGCATCAGCTTGTACTGCCTTTACAAAGCGACCTCGACAAATTAACCACACTTCACGACAGAAAAATGAAGGCCGGAAATGAAGCGGAAAGCTTTAAAAACCGGACATCTGAACTTGAGGTAGAACTTCGGAACGAAACGAAATCCCTTTCATCAAAAACCATAGAAAAGGAAAATGTAAAAACCTTGCTTACTTCCCAAAAACCTTTATTTGAGGAGGTTTTAAACCTCGATAAAGAAATCGAAGCGTCAAAAACCAGGAAAAATGACCTGAGCAAACGCCTCGGTTTGGTGAGCCTGGATGAAAAAAATGAGGCTCAAAAACTTGATGATGCGCGCAAAACCCTCGCTGCGACGGATGCGAAACTCGAAAGCATCAAAAAGTTTGTGGATGAAAATCCGTTACTCGAAAACATCAGCGATACACTGCCTGGGCTTATCGAAAACAACCGGCAGTTAAAAGAAGGGTTACAAATTTTTGAGGAAGGTTTTAAAAAGGAATTTCCCGACCTCTCCAAAAAAATGCTGCAAAACCTGGCCATCAGTGCAAGGCAGGATTTTTTGGCTGAGCTTATCAAAAATCAAGAAACCGAAATTCTTGGCTTACATGTTCAGATTGACGGTCAGGAAAAGGACCGGCAGGTTGTCCTGCAAAAGATTCAGGAATCTCAGGATAAAATTCAGGTTTTTGAGGCGCTGATCAGGCAAAGCGAGGCCTGGCAAAAACAAAAAGGCCAGCAGGAAACCGATGAACTGAAACTGAAGGAAGTTGAAACGGCTTTTGAAAAGGCCAATAACGAGGAGCAGCAAGCCATTCAAAAGCTTGAAATCATCGAAAAACACATTGTCGAATTGCAGGCGCGAAAGGAGCGGGAAGCCCTCGAGGCAAAATATGAAGAGGCCCGCGCCATGCTGAAACCCGGCGAGGCTTGTCCGCTTTGCGGCTCAACTTCGCATCCGCTGGTCGAAACTTATGAAAACAAACTGAGCAACACCAACCAGATGCTTCGGATAAAAACCGACGAACAAAAGGTTCATAAACTATTGAAGGAACGTTATCTGCGTGAAAAAACTGCTGCCGAAACCGAAATGAAAACCATCACCGAAAACATTGAAAAATCGAATATTTCGATTGCTGAAACGATCGAAAGCTTCGAAAAGACCAGGCAATCCGCTAATCTGAACGATCTCGTCATCGGTAACCAAAACCAACTTTTGGAGGGTAGGTATGAGGTTGCTGCTTCGCTCACAACATTGAAATCCGTTTTCGAAGTCATCGAAAAAATCAGCCGGATTGAGGCCTTGCTCAAAGGTTTGCGCCATTTTTATTCTTCCTTAAGCCAACTTTGTAAAACCGAAGAAAACATTAAAACCGGCTTGCAGCTTTATCAGAAATATCTGACCGGAATTAACGAAACCGGAAAATGCCTTCAGGAACTTGGCAGGCAGCATGGTTTTTACAAAACAGCCATCGAACAAAACCAGGCTTATCGCGAAAGCAAATCAACCATCGTGGCCACAATTTCCGAAAAGGAAAAAGTTGTCGGGAAAATGAAAACTGAAATTGCCGCTTTAACCGGATTGCTGGTCATTGAGGCCGATAGCCTTACAAACCTTACCGTCACCAGGATGGAAAAATTTGGCGAAAAAGATCCTGTCGGTGAAGAAAAAGCCCTCGATAACCTTTTTCATCAAATCGAAAAAGAGGAATTTGAGATTAGAAATACGATCACCAAAAAGACCGGTGAACTTCAAAATGCCCGTCAAATGGCCACAAAAGCCGCAAAGGAAATTGAAGAAGCCCTTTCAGAAATTTTGCCAATTAACCAGCGCCTTTTACCGGAGTTGGAAAAACTTGGATTTCAGTCACCCGGGGAAGCACAAAAAACGATATTAAAGCCTCAGGAAGCTGAAGCCATCATCAAAAACCTGGATTATTATAAAGACCAAATCACCAAAACCCGGCAGACTTTGTTCGATCTTTCGGCAGAAATCGAAAGCTTAAAAGCCATTGATGATGAAACTGTTGATTTGGAAAGTCTTGTAATCAAAAACGCTGAACTTTCTGAAAAAATCAACCGGCTTAACCAGGAAATTGGAGCCATCAAAAAGGAACTGGAGCAAAACGCTGCCAACCTTGGTCTGACCGCCGAAATCCGACGGGAAATGGCACAGCAGGAAAAGGAATTTGCCCGCTGGGATGCCCTAAACCGCCTGATTGGCGATGGAACCGGGAAAAAATTCACGGGTTTTGCACAGGAGTTGACGCTGAAATTCATGCTCATCAAGGCTAATCTTCATCTCAGAAATTTGACCGACAGATACAAAGTGACGTATGAAAAAAGTGAAACCGTTGACGACCTTTTTGTGATTGACACCTACCACGGCGACGAGAAACGCTCGGTAAAAACCCTTTCGGGTGGCGAGAGTTTCCAGGTGAGTCTTGCGCTGGCACTCGGATTATCCGACCTTGCCGGCAACAAAACCCGCATCGAAAGCCTCTTTATTGACGAAGGTTTTGGCACTTTAGACCAGGAAACCCTCGACACGGCGCTTTCGGCACTCGAAAAACTGCAGCACGAAACCAACCGCACCATCGGCATCATCAGCCACGTTGAAGCCCTCAAAGACCGCATCACCACTCAAATTGAGCTGATGAAAGATGCTTCGGGAAACAGCAAACTGATTGTAAAATGATGTTGAAAAGATTTCGAAAAAACGACAAATCAATTTTTTGCTGTTATTTCGCAAAAAATTTCTGAAAACCAGATTCGTTAAACTGATAAAATACAGAAAGGAAATATTTTGAACGAGCTTAATCAGCACAACCATTTGTCGGCAAATAATGCCGAAAAACCTGTTTTGGAATTTCCTGTAACTTACGAGTTAAAGGTGATTTTCGATAAAACGCTTCAGCAGGAAGTGCATCAGCGCAACCTGGAACTGGTTCTGGAGGACGTTGCCATCGAATTTTCCGATGTAAAATTTAAACCCAGCAAGCAGGGAAATTATGTGAGTATTTCGGTAGCTATAAATCTCGCTTCCGAAGTTCAAATGCAACTTCTCTATAAACAACTCCGCCTGTTGCCTGGCATCAAACTGGCCATTTGACAAACCCGGAAATCATATCGGAGGCAAAAAAATAAATCTCAAATCTCAAATCTCAAATTACAAGTCGGCAGTTGGCAGTTGGCAGTTGGCAGTTGGCAGTCGACAGTCGACAGTTGGCAGTTGGCAGTCAATCTGAAATCATAAATCATAAATCATCAAAAACCCGGAACAAATAAAACATGCACGACATCGAACCTTATTATTCCTGGCGTCATTTGTACATCGCATCGGAGGATGATCGATCACCGTTTTTTGAACACGAAAACAGCGAATTCGAGTTCACCAATGCCATTTACAATCATTTGATTCATCCGCAATGGGACGAGTTCGGGTCGGCAACGCTATATCTTAAGATTTTATATGCCGATTACCGGCGTGGATACGTCATTATCGAACTTTTGGGCGAATGGAACGACTGCCTGTACAACGACATCATGTTCCTGAAGCGCGATGTTGTGGATGTGCTCGTTGAAAACGGCATTAAAAAGTTCATTTTGATCGGTGAAAACGTACTCAATTTTCATTCTTCTGAAGATGATTATTACCAGGAATGGTCGGAAGATATTGAGGACGGCTGGATTGTTGCCGTAAACTTCAGGCAGCATGTGATCCGCGAATTTGTGGATGCCAACATCGATTATTACATGGCTTTCGGACAACCCTTCGATACCTTCGAGTGGCGGACATACTCACCGGAACAGTTTTTCGATAAAATTGATGGTTTCATGGTAAAACGGCTCTCAGAATAATGAAAAAAGCAGCAATATTAACGGTTTCTGGAAGGGTTCAAAATGTCGGCTTCAGGTATAACACCCTGAAAACAGCAAAAAAAAATGATGTTTCCGGCATTGTGAAAAACCTTCATGATGGCTCGGTTTACATCGAAGCAGAAGGTGAAGAGGAAAACCTGGATCAGTTTATTCTCTGGTGTCATCAGGGGCCAAACTGGGCGCGTGTTGACCATGTGAATATCCAAAATTCACAGGTTCAGGATTACAAAGATTTTTCGATTAAATAAGTTTTAATGAAGCAATTCCTAACCCTGATTTTCCTTCTTAACTTTTTCATTCCACAACCCGGAAAGGCCCAGGAACAGCTGCTTTCTGATACAATGAATTATCTTAAACTCAACAAGGAATTTATTGTTTCTGGTTTTACTGATACGCGCGATGTGCTGGTTTCGCCTGTAAAATGGAAAAAAAATCAATGGATTGGATTTGCTGCATTTGCCGGGACTTCGGTTTTACTGTATTCTCATGATGAAAATATCAGGGATTTTTTCCAGCGAAATCAATCACAGGTTGTAGATGAAACAGCCAAATATGGGATCGAACCCTGGGGCAGCGGTATTTACCTGATTCCGCTGATTGGCGGGATGTACGTTTATGGCCTGGGCTGGCATCATCCAGAGGCTGAAACGGCAGCGTTATTAACCGGCAAGGCCGTGGTTATTGCGGGTGGATTTACTTTACTTTTAAAAGGCATCACGGGCCGCCACCGACCGAACCAGGATGTGCCGGCTAACCACACGCTTTGGGAAGGGCCGTTTACCGGCTTTGCGTACGTTTCATTTCCTTCCGGACACACAGCCCTCGCATTCTCGGCTGCAACGGTTCTCAGCGCTTATTACCACGAAAAAACCTGGGTGGCGATCACTACTTTTTCACTGGCTTCACTTGTCGGCATTTCGCGCATTTACAACGACGAACACTGGGCCAGCGATGTTTTTGGTGGCGCCGTTTTGGGTTATACCATCGGAAGATTGGTTTATAATAATCATCTGAAAAAAAGCAACTTCACGGTTGTTCCTTACATTAACGGACCATACCAGGGGCTTTCGGTAAATTATCTGGTCGATTGAAAGTCAGGATTTAAACCTGTCTCCGGAATTTATAATTCACTCAAAAATTAGTGCTATTTTTGATTTTTAGAAAAGGAAGATTTTTTTAGATGAATAAAACAATGAAGTTAGTCAGGGGCAGGTTGTTTGATTTTAAGAATCAGGCCAACCCCTTCAATCTTAGCGAAAATGCCCGGTATTTTGAAGATGGTGTTTTGGTAATTGAAGACGGGAAAATCTTTGCTGCCGGCGATTACAGCCAGTTGATAAAGACTCTGCCGGCGAATTTAACTGTTGAGGATTACAGTGGTTGTTTCATCCTGCCTGGTTTTGTTGATGCCCACGTACATTCGGTGCAAACAAAAGCCATTGCTTCCGATGGCGGCGAATTACTCGACTGGCTTCAAAACCATATTTTTGCCAACGAGCGGCAATTTGAAAATGCTGACTACGCCTACGAACACACCCGGTTTTTCTTTCATCAATTATTAAAAAACGGTACCACCACCGCAGCCATTTTTCCTTCGATTCACCCTGTTTCGACAGAGGCCGTTTTTGAAATTGCATCAAAGTTGAAGATGTGCATCATCGCAGGCAAAACCATGATGGACCGCAACGCGCCGGAATATCTGCTCGAAAGCCCGCAAAAAGCCTACGACAACTCGAAAGCACTTATCGAAAAGTGGCATCACAAAGGCCGCCTCCATTATGCCGTAACACCGAGGTTTGCAGTTACTTCCTCACCGGAGGCTTTTAAAATGGCTTCTGCCTTGCTGAAGGAATTTGATAAATTATATCTCCAAACCCACATTTCCGAAAACGAAACCGAAGTGATCATGGTGAAGGGGATTTTCCCGGTAAATCATAATTATTTAAATGTTTACGATAGTTTTGGCCTTTTAACCGACCGGACCTTGCTCGGGCATGGGATTTATCTTTCGGATGAAGAACTTGAACGGATTGCAGAAGTTGGCTCTGCCATTGTTCATTGCCCCAGCTCCAACCTGTTTTTGGGCAGTGGGCTTTTTGACTTCCAGAAAGTAATTAATTATCAGATTAGCCTTGCTGTTGGCAGCGATGTTGGCGCAGGAACCAGTTTTTCGATGCTTTCAAATCTGAGTGAAGCCTATAAAATCGCTGCTCTGCGAAAGCGTAAACTATATCCTTTCCAGGCTATTTATTTTGCAACGCTTGGCGGCGCCCGTGCCCTCAGTCTGGAAAATGAAATCGGGAATTTTGATGCTGGAAAAGCGGCCGATTTTGTGGTGCTCGACCCTTCAAAAATCGATTTGCTGGCTTACCGGATTCAGGATGCTGAAACCATTGAAGAAACGCTGTTTGCGCTCATTATCCTTGGAAACGACCGATTGGTAAAAGCCACTTACGTGATGGGGGAAGCGGTTTATAAAGCGGGGGAGATTTAGGATTTAATGTCGTTTAGTTAAGGATTGGAACGCTGATTTTCGCTGATGCAGGCAACGCTGATTTTCGCTGATTTTTTGTATCAGAAACAGTTTTAATCCGCGTCCGCCAGCTGGCGGATCCGTTTAATCCGCGTTCAATTTTAAATTTGTTATCTAAACGACATTGATTTAGGATTGTGTTAAACATGGATTTTCACGGTAAAATTTCATACGTAATATTATGAATAGGAGGCGCCCTCAAAGATTAATTTTTTACTATTGAGCCAAGGGTAATTTGTTTGCGAAAAGGATTTCAGTTTTTCGAGAACCAGGGGAAGATTTCTTT
>CAJATL010000002.1 GCA_903944895.1 uncultured Bacteroidota bacterium | reverse complement strand
TTCCGTTTCCTCAATTTTTAGTTCGTTTAATTCGATATCAATTTCTTCGTCAAAAATTTCGAGCATAGGCTCTTCAAATTTCTTTGTTGTTATCATTTTATCCATCGTCAGCAGTAGCGAAGGAAGGATAAACAAATTACTCAGCAAGGCAATCAGCAAGGTAAAAGCGATGAGGTAGCCTAATGCCTGTGTGCCACCAAAAGACGACATGATAAACATCCCAAACCCAAAAACCAGCACCACCGACGAGTAAATCATGCTAAAACCTGTTTCGCGTAAAGCCTGTAACACCGAATTTTTAATGTCCCAGTTACTTAACCGGAGTTGCAGCCGGTATCGCGAAAGAAACTGAATGGCGTTATCCACCGAAATCCCCAGCGCAATACTAAAAATCAGTACTGTTGAAGGTTTGATGGAAATAGCGAGAAAACCCATCATAGCAGCGGTTAATATTTGCGGTAATATGTTGGGGGCTATCGAGATCATAATCATCCTTGCCGAGGTAAACAAAATAGCCATTAAACCGGCAATAAGGATTATCGCCAGTACAAGGCTTTCGAGCAGGTTATCAATCAGGTAATTTGTGCCTTTCAGGAAAACTACACTGGTCCCTGTTAAAACTACATCAAATTTGTCGGGTGGGAAAATGGAATCAATTTTTGGCGCAAGTTCGTCTTTAATCCGTTGTATGTCTTTGGTGCCAATATTTGCCATTTGCACGCTGATGCGTGTAACCTGCATGTTGGAATCGACGAAACTGCTCATTACATTTTTTTTACCACCACTTTCCAATTGCGGCACATATTGCAGGATAAAGTTTTTTTCCTGGTTATTTGGTAAAGAATACATTTTTTCGTTGCCTCCATAAAAAGCCTGTTTGGCAAATTTTACAACTTCGGTTACCGAAAGTGGTTTTGATAGTTCAGGATAACCGGCCAAAACCTGCTGCAACTCTTCTATTTTTCCGATAGTCGAAAGTTGTAAAACCCCTTTCTTTTTGCGTGTATCTATCGAGATTTCAAAGGGCATCACACCATTAAAATGCTTTTCAAAAAACATCAGATCAACATAAAGCGGGTCGCGTTTTGGGATATCATCAACAATGTTACCGGTGGTTTTGAGTTTTGAAATGCCATAAACCCCAACAAAAACCAGGATAATTGCTACTGTGTAAATTGCCGTGCGGTGGTTTTGAACGAGATAAACGCTGTAGTTTACGATGCTGCTGACCACGCCTTTTTCGAGATGTTTGGTATGGCCTGCATGTGGCGGTTGCAGGAAGCTAAAGAATATCGGGATGAGAAAAAGCGTCATAAAATTAGCTACCAGAATGCTGATAGAGGCCACAATCCCAAACTCGGTTAAAAGTTGGTTGCCGGTAATTGTAAATGCTACAAAGCCCGAGGCTGTCACTGCATTTGTAAGCAGGTTCGCGTTGCCGATATAGATTACCACGCGGGTTAAAGCCCGGATTTTGTTGCCGTGTTTGTTGATTTCGGTGTGATATTTATTGAGTAGAAAAATACAGTTTTCGACAACAATTACAATGAGCAGCGGGGGCAAAATTCCGGTGAGCATGGTTATTTTGTATCCAAGCAGCGAAATAAGCCCCATCACCCAAACCACATTAATTACCACAATGGTCATGGTGACCAGCACAATTTTGATATTCTTAAAAAATATCATCAAAAGCACCGATGCTACCAGCAGGGCCATCAATACGAAAAATTTCAGTTCATCTTCAACTTTTTTAGCCGTTACGGTGCGGATGTAAGGTAAGCCGGAATAATGGACTTCTACACTGTTTTTGTCTGCAAATTCATCTGCTGCCTGCCTGATATCGTTGATTAATTGTACCCTTTTTTTGCTGTTGAGCACTTGTTTGTCAAGTGTAACCATCATCATGGTTACGTGGTTTTGTTTATTAAAAAGCAGTCCATCATAAAAAGGCAGCGATAAAACCACGCCCATCAGGCTGTCAAGCTCCGGTTGGGAAGTTGGTTTGTGATCAAAAACCGGCAGAAAGTCGAATTTTTTAATGCTGTCGTTTTTTTTCAACTGGTAAATTTTAGCGACCGAAACAACCTCCTGAACACCCTCAACATCTTTAACTTTTTTGGTAAGATCGTACCAGTTGTTAAATTTGTCAAGCCGGTAAATGTTCGAATCCTGCACGCCAATAAACAGCACACTTCCATCCTGACCAAACATTTGTTTAAAATTCTGATAGTCAATGCTGGTCGAATCAGAGGCTGGTAAAATTGGTGTCATTTCGTACGACATCGTAACTTTGGTGGCCATGTAGCCCATAAAAATTGTCGTAAGCGCAATAACAACCAGGTTCCAGTATCTTCTTCTAAGAATTAAGCTCGCTAAATATTTCCACATGCCTGCGTACTGAGTTTTGGTATTATAATTGTAACATTTTAACCGGAGAAATTCTCCCCGATCCTTAAAAAGGCTCCGAAATTAAAACTTTTAGTTGATTTACAAGCTACTTTGTAAGTAATTAAAAGCAATTCAAATGGTTTAAATGTTTGTACGAAAATCGCGGTTTATGAAAACACTTTCTTTTTTGATACTGATTGTTTTGCTCGCCTCCTGCTCAACTTCTGTAACGTTGGTCAACAAAGGGAAATATGATCAGGCCATTGATGTTTTGGTGGCTGATCTGAAAAATGATCCCGCAAATGAAAAAGATATCAGGGCACTCGGTTTTGCCTTTGATGAAGCCAACAAGGCAGATAATCAGAAAATCGCCGGTTTGAAAGCTGGTGAAAAACCTGAAAACTGGAATGAAATTGGTAAATTGTACAATCAATTGAATCTTCGTCAACAGAAAATCGAAACCCTCCCATTAACTGTGCAAAATGACATCAACTATAACGCTGTTGATTACAGGCCTTTTATTGCTGAGGCCCGGGAAAAAACCTGTCAAAATTTGTATTTGGATGCCATGAAACTGATCAATTCCGGAAATAAAGCTGACTCACAGCGAGCCGGCTTTTACTTGCTCGAAATCGACAGCATTATGCCTGGCTACAAGGACGTAACTCAGCTTTTAACACAAATCAAAACCGATACAACCATATTTATTTACTGTAGCGTCACCAACAACTATCCCAATTATCTCCCTTCCGGCGTTGAAGACGAATTTCGAAAACTGGATTTTTCAAGATTCAATACCCCGAAATATGCGTTTGTTTCGAAAAAGGCAACCTATCTGAAAATTAAAATTGTAGCCGAAATTGAGATTATCGACATCAAGATAATCCCTGAAAAAACCGAACAGAATTTTTACACCGAAACAGCCACTTTACAGGATGGGATTGCCTTTAAGCTTGACGAAAGTGGAAATTTTGAACGCGATAGTCTCGGCAACAAGATTGAGATTCCAAAATTTAAAACCATCGCCTGTTATGTTACCGAAAACGAACAAAAAAAATCGGTTCTCATGGGCGGCACCGTCCAGATCATCAACAGCGAAACCGGTAAAATCATTGCAAAAAGAGCCGTTGCCGGCGAAACAAAATTTTATCATAAATCGGCCTATTTTAAGGGAGATATCAACGCTTTAAGCCCGGAAACAATGGAATTGCTTGGCTCGAAAGAACTCGAATTTCCTTCGGATTTAATCATGATTTTACGGGCGAGTGATAAATTCGGAAAGAATGTTGCCGATGTTGTGATCGAAGAACTTGAGAAACTCCCGTCAAATCTTACCAAAAAAGAATAATTTCGCCTTCCCGAGGCGGGAGCTTTTGAAGGATTAATTTGTTAAACAAAATTATTGCCTTGCAATTGTTTTAGAATAAACGGGAAAGGGAAATGAGGGTTTAAAGGCAGGATGGATTTTAACAAATTTGCAAAAATATAAAACAGGATTTTATGAATAGAAAAATAAGTTTAATTGCATTGTTTCTATTAAGCATACAATGCTTTTCGCAGACGCCTGCCTGGTTGTGGGCACAAAATGCAGGTAGTACTGACGGCGACTGGTCGTATAGTGTAAAAACAGACGAAAATGGAAATGTGTATTTTGCCGGATCGTTTAAATCGGCCACAATTTCCTTCGGAACATTTACCCTTAACAACACAATTGCAGGTTCCAATGATCTTTTTCTGGTAAAATATGACAACAATCAAAACGTCCTCTGGGCTTTAAGCTATGGCGGTAGCGGATCAGATGTAGCATCTTCCATTGATGTTGATGAGGCTGGAAATATTTATCTTGGCGGTTATTTCACTTCCCCCAGCATTAATTTTGGAGGAGGAATTACTGTTACACGAACGGGTGGTTCGGATATATTGGCAGTAAAACTCGATAGCAATGGTGCTGCCCAATGGGCAAAAACGGCCGTAGGCAACGGCAACGAAGAAGTTGAAGATATTAATGTTGATGTACTGGGGAATTTGTATGTTGTGGGATATTTTGAATCAGCAAACTGCACATTTGGAACTATCACACTCACCAACCAGGGTTACTATGATGGATTTTTAGTAAAATACGATATGTTAGGAAATGTGGTTAGCGCCTATGGTTATGGCGGTTCGATGTGGGATAATTGCAAAGGAATTATTTCTGATGATGCCGGTAATGTTTACATGACAGGATTTTATCGTTCCGACATTACTTTTGGCGATACAACACTGATTAACGGAACCGGAGATGCTCACTTATTTGTTGCTAAATATAACAGCTCAGGCGAATACATCTGGGTAAAAAACTCAACCGGGACATGGGAAGTTGGTAATGAAATTGCCGTTGATAATACGAATGGAGTTTACGTCACGGGTTTTTTTCAAGGAACCACAATGTCTTGTGATGGCCTTTCATTAAGTAATAATGGTACCTCTGGGACTTCGGATTTTTTTGTTATAAAATACGATCAGAACGGAAATCCACAATGGCTCACCGGAGGTGGCAACATAGATTACGAAGAAGGAAGAGGCATAGATGCCGACGATAACGGAAATGTATATGTTGGTGCTTATTTTAGCTCGGCAACTATTACAATTGGTTCAACTACAATAACCAATAATGGTGCGGGCGATATTTTGGTGATAAAATACCAGAGCGATGGCAGTTTTAGCTGGGTTCTCAATGCAGGTGGCGATGCTGATGATCAAGTACATTCGTTAAGTGCCGGTAATGATGGCAGGGCATTTTTCTGTGGCAGCTTTTCTTCATCATCCATTTCCTTTGGCAATACAACCTTTATGAATAATGGTATAGCTGATATTTTTGTTGCCGAAGCCGGCGATAACTTTACAGGAATTCAGTCTGAAAAGGGTGTAGAGGAAATATCGGTATTTCCCAATCCTGCCAATCAATTCATAATAATCACTACAAATCCGGAAATGGCAGGAAAAGGCTATTTTCTTACCGATGCGATGGGGATTATTGTCTATCGTGGAATCCTAACAAATGAAATCAATTCTATAGATATTAGCAATTTTAGGAATGGTCCATATTATCTGGTATTCCTCGAAAATGGCGGGTTCAATATTAAAATAATAAAGATATAGTTTCTGCTAATTTAAAATCGTATTCGCACTTTTGATAAGCTTTCATTAAAAAACAGGGATTCAAGTGGTCAGCAATATTTTCTATAAGACACCAGCTAAAAGAAATTATTGTATTGTGACAGTTTCAGAATACACAAAGAAGGAAAATGAGTGTTTAATTTAGTTTTAAGATGGGAAGATAGTTAGATAGTAAGCAATCTCTCAACCAAATCATAGCTTTGAAATAGTAAAAAATTATGACCACCCGAAAAGTTTTATTTATCGATACTACCCACCCTGTTCTCACTGAAGATCTTACTGCGCTTGGGTTTACCTGCGAGCATTATGACGATTTTAACCGGGAAGAATACAAAAACATCGCATCCGGTTATTTCGGCATCATTATTCGTGGCAAAATCAAGCTGGACAAGGATTTTCTTGAAAAAGCAACCCAACTGAAATTTATTGGAAGGGTAGGAGCGGGGATGGAAAATATTGATGTTGATTTTGCACAAAAACAGGGAATTTCGTGCATCAATGCCCCGGAAGGAAATCGCGATGCGGTGGGCGAACATGCGCTTGGCATGTTGCTGATGCTGCTGAATAACCTACGTAAAGCCGACCGCGAAGTCCGCAAGGGAATCTGGATCAGGGCGGGAAACCGCGGCATCGAAATCAAAGAAAAAACCATCGGGATTATTGGCTACGGCAATATGGGCGGAGCTTTTGCGCAACGGCTCAAAGGTTTTGGGGCAAAGGTTTTGGCTTACGATAAATATAAATCTGACTATTCTGACGATTTTGTTGAAGAAACCGACCCCGAAACCATCTGTAACGAAACCGACATCCTAAGCCTCCATGTTCCGCTCACTTCCGAAACGCATTTCATGGTTGACGATGCGTTTATCAACCGTTTTAAGAAAAACATTTATATTGTCAATACTTCCCGGGGCCAGGTTTTAAAAACCTCCGACCTTGTAAAAAACATGAAATCCGGCAAAGTGCCCGGCGCTGCGCTGGATGTTTTGGAATACGAAAAATTATCTTTTGAAGGCATTGATAAAGATAAATTACCCGACGATTTCCGCTACCTTATCGAATCGGATAATGTGGTGCTTTCGCCGCACATCGCTGGCTGGACGCACGAATCGCATTTTAAAATGGCGAAAGTTATTGCCGAAAAAATCCGGCAGGAGTTTATCGGATAAAACTAAAAAACCCGACAGGTTTTAAAAATCTGTCGGGTTTCAAACAAAGCTTTGTTTTTATACAAAACTAAACGGTTCCCACTCTAAAATTCTGAAAAAGTCGTAATCCTCGGGATTCTGGACAAATTCGCTGGCCGCTTCGTAATCTTCTAAAGTGATGTATTGCTGGTTAAAACCATAAACCATCTTTGCCTTTTGCGATTCGATATTTACAAGCCGCGGTCTTACTTTTCCGTTGGCATCTTCAACATCTTTAAGGTAAAGTGGTGCGATGTCACCTTTTTGGTCGGAGGTAACCATACAACCTGTGATACCCTGGTCGAAGAGTTTTTTTACACCCATCCCTAAAAGGGCGCAATACAACAAGTCGAAACCTACAGGCTGCACACATCTGAGTTCATAACCAATTTCAACAGGACGGCTTTTCACTTTCAGTCCGATTCGTTTAAGTTCGCGCTGTACAAGCAGGTTAAAAATGTGGGCTTTGCTCACGTTTCCAAGTTCAGGGTGGCCGTGATCATCATACGTAAAATTGATGCCCGTTGATTCGATTTCGGCATCCGACATAAAATGGAATACTCCTTCGCTGATAATAACACCACCATAAGTAATGCCCAGTAATTTGCGTTTAAGCATGGCTGAAATTATGAGACGTACAATTTTGCGGATGGTGATGTCGGTTTTGTTGAACATTTCGGGGATGATAATCATCGGGTAATGGCAGGCAGCGCCAATTCCAAAGGCAAGGTGGCCTGCTTCACGACCCATGGCCGAAACGATGAACCAGTTTCCACTCGTGCGGGCATCTTCATAAACGGTGGTAGCAATACGAACACCCTCTTGTTTTGCCGATTCATAGCCAAAAGTAGGCGACCCTTCGGGCAAGGGTAAATCGTTATCAATGGTTTTTGGGACGTGAATATTCTGGATTTTCACGTCATGCTCGTTGAGGTATTTCGAAATGCGGTTGGCGGTAGATGCTGTGTCGTCGCCACCAATGGTTACCAGAAGTTTGATGTTGTATTTGGTAAAGAAATCAACCTTGAATTCTTCATCTTTTGGCTTGTGGCGACTCATTTGGAGTGCCGAACCTCCCTGTTTGTGAAGTTTGTCGGCCAGTTCAAAATCGATGTCGGTCATTTTCGGATCATCCGAAAACAGGCTTTTGTAGCCTTCGTGAAGGCCAATTACGCGGTATCCGCTTTGCAGGAAAACCTTTGCAATGGTTCCGATTACGGTATTAATTCCGGGAGCCGGGCCACCTCCGGCTAAAATGGCTATTGCGTCTTTCATGTTATCTTTTTTAAGTTAAAAAACGCGGCAAAAGTAGAAGAATTCTTCTTAAAAAATTACAACAGAATTGGATTATCTGAATTTTGGGCATTTTATAAAAACATTTTTGTCGCATAAAACCGCCCTTTGTGTAATTTTGCCAATTCATGAAAAAAGTATTATCCATCAGTTTGCTATTGATTTTTCTGTTTCAGATGACAGGATATTTTTTCGTTTTCAAGATCCAGCAACGCGAAATCAGGAAAGAGTTTAAAAGGCTTCTCCAAACAGGGATTGCTGAGGATAAACTTGTGGTGATTGAGTTTGATAAAAACTCCAAGTTTGCCAAAAGCGAAGAAATCAAGTTTATCGAAAGCCACGAAATACTGTATCACAACACTTTTTATGATATTGTTCGCAAGGAAATCCTTGGTAGCGTTACCAGGTATTTTTGTATTGCCGACCATGATGAAACCATTCTTTTTGCCCGGCTTAACAGGATCATGAAGGATGAAATGAACAAAAATAATGATCGTAAAAAGCAAAACAACAATCTTAAACAACTATTAAATTTATTTGCTTTTTCGGTTGTCCTGCATGACTTTAATGCATTTGCATCAGATATTTCATCACAAACAAATTATAACTTCAGTCTCAAATTGTGGATTCCTTTCCCGCTGGTGCCTCCTCCCAAAGTTTAGTTTTAAATATTTCTTTACCGAATCCCCTACGCTTTTAAGGAGTGGGATTCTTTTTCTATCTTTTTTTATTCAAAACATAATTTTATTTCACCATGCGAAAATTTATTTTCATATTGGTCATGCTGGTATGCAGCGTGTTAGCTAATGCCCAGCAATTGACCATCAAAGACAAGGTTACGCATCAACCACTCGAATTTGCGACAATTTATTGCCCTAAACTTAATGTTTCAGCAATTACAAATATCAAAGGACAGGCAGATATTTCAGCTTTTACGATTGCCGAAGGAATTTTGATCAGGTTGATGGGTTATCAGCCCAGACAAATCACCTTCACCCAGTTAAAGGAGATGAATTTTGTGCTTTATCTTGAACCTTCACAGATTAATCTCACACAGGTTGTTGTTTCGGCAACCCGGTGGGAGCAGGAACAGAACAGTATTTCAAATAAGATTGCCGTTATTCCTGCCAGCCAGATCACCATGCAAAATCCTCAAACCTCGGCGGATTTGCTCGGAATTGCCGGCGGAGTTTTTATTCAAAAGAGCCAGTTGGGCGGCGGAAGCCCGATGATTCGAGGATTTGCTGCTAACCGCGTGCTTATCACCGTTGACGGAGTCAGGATGAATAATGCCATTTTCAGAAGTGGCAACCTTCAAAATGTTATTTCCATTGATCCTTACACGGTTGACAGGACCGAGGTTATTTTTGGCCCCGGTTCGGTAATTTATGGCAGCGACGCCATTGGGGGTGTTATGAATTTCTATACACTGAATCCAACACTTGCAGTTGGTGATAAAATGTTGGTAAAAGGTAGTGCCGGTGTACGCTTTTCATCGGCTGATACAGAAAAAACGGGCCATTTCGATTTTAACATCGGCTTAAAAAAGTGGGTTTTCGTTACCAGTGCTACCTTTTCCGATTTTTGCGACCTGAAAATGGGTAGTAACGGACCCGACGAATACCTCCGTCCTGAATATGTAGAACGAATTAACGGAGTCGATTCAATCATCCCAAATGATGATCCTGAAAAACAGGTTCCTTCCGGATATAGCCAGATGAACCTGATGCAGAAAATCAAATTCAAACCCAACGAAAACTGGGTTTTTAACTATGGTTTTCAGTATTCGACTACGTCGGATTATTCCCGCTACGACAGGTTAATTCTTTACAGCGGAGGGAAACCAAAATCTGCTGAGTGGTATTATGGGCCGCAGGTTTGGATGATCAATAATCTGAACATCGTTAATTCGGCTAAAACAAAGATTTACGACAAAATGAGCATAAGCCTCGCCCATCAGTATTTTAAAGAAAGCAGGCACGACCGGAGTTTTGGGAAATCGACGCTTAAAAACCGGACTGAAGAGGTGAATGTGATTTCGGCAAATATTGATTTCGCCAAAGACCTTGGAAAAAACCAACGCTTTTTTTATGGTGCTGAAATCCTGCTGAATAAAGTTGGTTCGACCGGTGATGATGAGAATATTAAAACACAGGAAGTAAGCCCTGCCGCTTCCCGTTATCCTGATGGTTCTACCTGGAATTCTTATGCGGCATACATTTCTTACTGGAAGGACATCAACAGTCAGCTTACATTTGAAGCCGGTTTGCGTTATAATTACGTAAGCCTTGATGCTACTTTTGATACTACAGCGGCAACTGGTTATCCTTTTCCTTTCACAACAGCCAATATTAATGAAGGCGCGCTCACCGGGAGTGCCGGATTAACCTATCGCCCGGCAAAAGATTGGGCACTGTATGCAAATCTTTCCACAGGTTTCAGGGCACCAAATATTGACGATGTGGGAAAGGTTTTCGATTCGGAACCTGGTAATGTTATTGTCCCAAATCCTGATTTGGAATCGGAATACGCCTACAACGGAGAAGTTGGTGTAAAAAAAAGGTTTGCTGACATGGTAGAAATTGATTTGTCGGCATTTTACATCTTGTTGGACAATGCCATGGTACGGCGCGATTACACGCTAAACGGGCAGGATAGCATTATGTATGATGGGGAGATGAGCAAGGTACAGGCGATTCAGAATGCTGCACAGGCGTATGTTTATGGTATTCAGGCCGATCTGGAAGCCAATCTTCCTGCCGGTTTTGGGATTACTTCTCATTTTAATTATCAAAAAGGTGAGGAAGAACTTGATGATAAAAGTACCGCTCCTTTGCGTCATGCTGCCCCCTGGTATGGTTCCACGCATTTTACTTACACCCGCAACCGCCTCAAAGCAGATCTTTACAGCGTTTATAATGGTGAAGTTTCTTATGAAAATCTTGCACCTTCAGAACAGGACAAAGCCTACATTTACGCCATCGATGCTGATGGAAATCCATATTCCCCATCATGGTACACAGTTAATTTTAAGGTGTTGTATCAGATAACCGATTATCTGGGATTAAACCTTGGCATCGAAAACATCACCGACCAGCGTTATCGCCCGTATTCATCGGGTATTACCGCGGCTGGTATGAATTTTATTGCCTCCGTAAAGGTGACTTTTTAGGAAGTTTATAAGCATAAAAAATGGCTGCCGACAGCACCCGGTTTCCCGGTTTTTGCTTTCGCCAGCCATTTTTTTATATCGTCGGAACCGTAACTTCCGTCTTCGGACTTCCGTCTCCGGACTTCCGACTTCCGACTTCCGTCTCCGGACTTCCGTCTCCGGACTTCCGTCTCCCGACTTCCGTCTCCCGACTTCCGTCTCCCGACTTCTGACTTCCAACTTCCGTCTTCCATCTCCGGACTTCCGTCTCCGGACTTCCGTCTCCCGACTTCCGACTTCCGTCTCCGGACTTCAGACTTCGGACTTCGGACTTCCGACTTCTTCTACTTCATCTTCACCACTTTCGTCAGCCTGACTTCATTTCCCGAGGTAACTTTCACAAAGTAAACACCATTATCACCCTTTTTTCCGGTATTGTCATTTCCGTTCCAGTTGAGCTGATGTTTTCCTGCATCCGAAATTCCTTCAAACAGCGTGGTAATGAGTTTGCCGTTCATATCCAGAACTTCAATTTTTACAATGTTCGCCGATTGAAGATTAAATGTGATCGTTGTACTTTCGTTGAACGGATTTGGCGACGCAACCAGCAAATTCCCGGATTTACTCTGTTTTTTGATATCCGAAATAAGGTAATCCTCAGCGGCGACTGTAACCACGAATTCTCCAAGTTGGGTATTGATATTGATATCTTCAAATACAAGAAAATCAGTCGCAGGAACTACGCCGGGATGAACAAACACGGTAAATTCAAGGCTTTCGCCAACTGAAATTACGTAAGGGAATTGAACCGGACTTTGGGGAATATAGGCGAAAAATCCTTCAAAAGTCATATCATAAATCATCACACCAAGATTGCCCGTGTTTGTTATTGTAAAAGGAATTCCATTAGTGTAAGCCTGATCAGGTGTCTCAAAAAATAAGGTGTCAGGTGCAACCGCTAACGAAGATGCGATTAAATCCGAATCCCAGGCAACAACAACGGTATGGTTTCCAATTTCGGAGGTAATATTCATGTTGTCGTACAGCATGTTGAACATTTTTGCCGGAGGTATCAGAATGACAACATTTAACTCGAGATTTTCTCCGGCAGGGAGATTATAGGGTAAAACAGGCAACGGTGGATTTATCATCCAGGCAAAATTGGTACCCCATTCGGTAATTTCGTTGATTAAAATAGCCGAAGTTGTCTGGTTGCTGATGTTTACCGTTTTTCCGAGCATCATATCATCTAGGGTGAGAAACCAAAGAGTATCCGGCGTTACAGTGATATCTTCCGATGCGGTCACTGTAAAAGTTACAGGAATTTCGATTTCGGGCGAATCCGGGTCGTTTGATGCGACGATGAATGCAGCCGAATATAAACCGGGCGTTAGTTGAGAGGCATCACAGGTGGCAACAATGGTTTGGGATGAACCCGGTTGTACTGTTCCACTCGTAGGATTTGCCGATAACCACGGAATTAAACTTTCGATGGTGGTAAATGTAGTTGTAATATTAGTTGCCTGGTGACCTCCGTCGCCATAAGTGTCTTCGATCCAGATTTTCCATGTGCCGGCCATTTCTTCGCCATCAAAACTTGTTAAGTCGATAGTATAAGTTCCCGAAGGACTTGCAGAAGCAATCACAGCCTGTGTCCCGGCAGGTGATTCCACATGAAAACTGCTTTCTTCGGGGTAGCTATCCGTAATCCAGGTATAATGAATCTGCCAGTTTGAAATTTCACCGGTTTTATTAACAACCAAGTTTGTCCAGCCGGATTCGGAGTTGGTATTATAATCATAAGCACTTGCCGATGGGCTGTTTGGAACAGGATAACCAGTAATTCCAAGAACTGCCGTATTTGCTACAATGGAATAAATTAATTCCAGTTCTCCGGTATTTTGGATAAACAGATTTGCATCAACGGATTGTCCAGAGTTAGCTTCCAAAGTTAATGAGGTCGGATTTATTGCAATATGTGCAAATGTTTGTTCGCTAACAAAGAAATTATGCGGGTCGGGCTGCCCGATAAAAGGATGGGTTTCGCGACGGCCCGACTGGTCAGCAACGTAAAGATAATACTGGATTTCACTACCAGAGGCAGCTCCGGGAATGCTTCCCGTCCAGGTTTCACCGGAGGTATTGGTCATATTTGTTTTTTGCCATGCAGCACCATTTACGCGGTAATAAATAATAGCCGAATCGGTGTAAACCGGCTGTCCGCTAAAGGTTTTAATGGTTGCGGTAATTGGATATGAAGCCAGATTTGGCTGGTTTCCCAACAGCGCAACGTGGCGGATATGCAGCATGCCCAGGTCGGCAATGCCAATTGCGCGACAATGCAAAGCATCTGTTGATTCCCATGTTCCGGTAAATCCTACAACTTCATAGCCAGGCATAGCGGCCTGATAAGCAGCAATGGCGGCTGCATCATTGGCTGAATTCATGATGGGAACAATAACTTTTTTATTTAAAATC
>CAJATL010000001.1 GCA_903944895.1 uncultured Bacteroidota bacterium | reverse complement strand
TATTAGTCACTTATTTTTTAAAAGGGCTGCAAAATTAATACTATTTCCGATTCTGCAAAACTTTTTTTTAAAATCTTTTTCTATATTCCCTGAACTATTTCCGATCTGATTTTCTTCATTTAAATCGGGCTGCAAAAGTAATACTTGTATTTAAACTACCAAATTTATTTTCAAAATTTTTCATTTTTTTTTGCAGTAACATTTACTGATCTATCATATTTGACAATAGTTTCAGCTGGTGTTTCATTCATCAGGATTATAAAGAACTAGGCTGTTAAAGCGGGTGCAAAGATAGAATTATAAAATTGATTCAAGCAAACTTTTTTTGAACTTTTTCTATTTATTTTCTAATTTGTTGATATTGAACCAAACTTTGGTTTAATTTTTGATAATTTTCAATACTTTTAGCAAAGAAGTAATGCTTTTCTTAATCAAAATGATCTATTTTAACAATACAATTTCTTAGTTTGGAAGCAAAACCCGATAAATCTATGATACTTTTACCACTAATAGAATTGCCTTTTCAGCAAGATTTATCCAGACCTTCTTTGATTTTAACTAAAACTTTCATCTGCAAAAGCACCTATTACAGATTATTTGAATGCATTTCTTACCTAACTATTGACCAATTATCGCCGAATTTTCTAAAATGAGAGATTTCACAAGAGAAATTATCAAACAAAACAATGCATATTTGCTTTTACCCGACGACTTTATTAAGAAAAAAAGCTGTTTCAAAAGTTTTGAAACAGCTTTTTGATAATATTTACCTGAAAATATCTATTTCCGCACAGGAATGTTCTTTAAGATTTCGATGGTAAGTTCCCAGAATCTTTCAACCGATTTAATATTTATCCGTTCATCTGGTGAATGTACACCCTTAAGATCCGGACCATAAGAAATCATATCCATTCCAGGAAACTTTTCTCCAATCAGCCCGCACTCTAATCCAGCGTGAACTGCTAATACTTTTGGCTCTTTGTCATAGAGTTTCTGATATGAAAGGCGTCCAATTTCCAGGATTTCTGATTTTGGATTTGGTGTCCAGCCTGGGTAACCATCAGAATGTTCAACATCCGCATCACTCAGTTTAAAAACTGCTGCAACCATATTTGCAACGTCTTCCAGTGAACTTTGTACTGAACTCCGTTGGCTTGTTGTGATGTAGAAATAATCAGGTTCTGTTTTAACAGAAGCAAGATTTGTTGAGGTTTCAACAAAGTTTGGAATATCTCTTGACATTTCATTTACTCCATGAGGACAGGCATAGAGTACATTTATTAGTTTCCGTTGTGAAACTTCATCAATTACATAATAGGGACGGTCGGCGGAGAAAGTTTTTACCTCCAGGTCGGGTTCGGTAGTTTTAAGCTCTTTTTTAACGATAGTATTAAATGATTCGACAAGCTTATTAAATTTATCAATAATCGACCTATTAACCAGGATAGTAGCTTCGGCCTCTCTTGCTATCGCATTTCGTAAATTTCCCCCATTAAATTCATTTATTCGAACACCAAATTGACTCCAAGCTGCATAGATTAACCGATTCAGAATTTTATTGGCATTTCCAAGTCCTTTATTAATATCATCACCCGAATGGCCGCCTTTTAAACCTTTAACCGATATTTTTACAGGCACAGCCCAATCAGGCACCAATTCCTTTTTGTACCATAGTTTTATTGTGGTGTCCATTCCACCAGCACATCCGATAAATATCTGACCATCATCTTCAGAGTCAAGGTTTAATAGTATTTCTGATTTCAAGAAACCAGGGTTAAGCCCAAAAGCACCACTTAGTCCTGTTTCCTCATCAACGGTAAACAAGCATTCGATTGGACCGTGTTCGATTTTGTCGGCAGATAAAAGAGCCAGTTGTGCAGCAATACCTATGCCGTCATCAGCGCCAAGTGTGGTACCTTTAGCTTTCATCCATTCCCCATCAACGTAAGCCTGAATTGGATCCCTGTTGAAATCGAACTGAACATCAGTATTTTTTTCGCAGACCATATCCATGTGGCTTTGCAAACAAACCATTTTACGATTTTCCATTCCTTTTGTCGCGTTCTTTCTGATCAGAACGTTACCAACTTCATCCTGTTCAAAACTTAATTTATGCTTTTTCGCAAAGTCGATAAGATATTTCGCGATTTTCTCTTCTTTTTTTGAAGGCCTTGGAATCCTGGTAATTTCATAGAAATAATTCCAAACAATCTCAGGCTTAATGCTGTCAAATTTATTATCCATTTTTAAAGTTTTTAGTACACCGACAAAAGTATAATTTTTAAAATCAGTGCAAATTAATTCTCCGTTATTTGTAATGTAAACGATGAATTGTTCGGTAAATTCACCTTCCTGGTCGGTTTTAACTTTACTTCAGTTTAGGCGAAGATTCAAGTTGTGTATGCCAAGTTAAAATATCAAATATTTCATTTATTTACCTTATTATCAAATTATTAAATGAAGCTTCCTTTACATTTTCCTGTTATGCCCACAATTAAGATTACAAAATTTGCATTTTGATTGGCAGGGATGACTCTTGAAAAATAAAAATAATTCGTAACGAACTGTTTTTTTTTAGTCATAATGTTATCTTTGTCTTGTTCCAAAATTCATGCACATTAATGATAAAAAAGACATTTCTACTATTTACCATACTATCGGTTTTCCTTTTTGAATCGCAAAGCCAATCTCCGGAACGGCCAAAAAGGGAAATACCATTATTGAGTGAAGTTGTATCAACCCTTGATAATGCCACCGGCTGGATACTTCAAAACAATGGAGAGTGGGTTAGCGAAAGAAACAAAATTCCATTCAAAGAATACAATCTCAATTTGATTAAACGTGGAAGGTACCAGCTCGGAAGAGAAAATTTCACAGTTATCGAAGTCAGATCAGTTACAATAAAGGATGTGGTTTATTCGATTATCATCATTAAGTACGAAGATGGTAAATATGATTTTCCACTTTTGGAAGAGCGTTGGCAAGGGTTCAAAAATCTAAAATATTATGCCTTTAAAGAAAGTAAATGGAATAACATTTTCCCGGATTCTATAATTTCAAATAAACCTTTTGCTGTTAACATGCAATTGCTCACAAGCGGCACTATTCCTGATTATGATGAAAAACCCTATCTGTACGAAATCGAAAACGCTATCCAAAAAGCGGTTTACCTTCAGGAAGAAAGCGTTAACAACCTGATTTTTGCAATGTATCCGATTGAAATTGAAGGAACAAAGTCTGTTCGCTTTAAGCTCTACGAAACTATTAATAAATTAGAAATTTACATGAAGTTTCTGATGGATCATAACTGGCTGAAACTTTTCAGAAATTCGTATTATGAGGTTGATTATGCTGATTTCGCAAATTTTGTTCTGAATATTGGGGTAATTGATCCATCAAAACTTAAAAACCCCGACTATTACCGGTTTTTCTTTGAAAGAGGAATCATAAAATACAACGAAACCAAATTTGTTACTTCATTACAGCTCTTCACAAAAGCTGCAATGGTCAATCCACCTGACAGCAGTCTGATTTCGATTTCGTTGTGGAAAGGGAAATCAAGAATTCAGCTCAGACTTTTTGAGGAAGCTATCGAAGATTTTAACCAGGCACTGGAACGCGTTCCAATGACAACTATTGAAAAACAAGATTGGATAGAGGCACATTACCAGCGAGGAAACGCATATTATGAGATTTTAGATTTCTCGAAAGCTTGTGAAGATTGGAATACATCCTTAGCTTTAGGTTATGACGATGCACTTAAATCAATCAAAAAATATTGCGGTAAATCGATGGAAAACGGTTCACTCTCGGTCAACATTAAAAAAGCTGGCAGGTACTTCGACAAAGCCATGAAAAAATATGAGGAGAAAGAATATCTTGACGCTCAGTTTTTATTCGAGAAATCCCTGCAAAATAATCCAATGAATAATAATTTCAAGATACCTTATTATATAGGTATGTGCAGATTTAATATTGGGGATTATGTCAGGTCGGTTGATGATTACGATAAAGCTTACAAATTCAGACCTGAAATTGATGATCCTGAATTTGATAACTGGGTAAATGTATTGGTATGGAGAGGCAAGGCACTACAGCAATGTGGTTATTTAGACCAGGCCTGCGAAGACTGGACGGAAGCAAACGCACTCAATTCAGTTGATGCAGCTGACTTTTTGGCGAATTACTGCGTTGATTATCGGCCCAAGAAGAAAAAATCTGCCAGCAACTCAATGACTTTAATTGAACAGGGCATTTCTTCTTATAATCTTGGTGATTTCGCAGGAACCATCAATATCCTGGATGAGGCTATCGAAATTGACACAACAGCTCAAAATTTATTATTATTCACTTATCGCGCTGCCGCCAAACACAAATTGAAGGATTACACTGGTGCTTTAGCTGATTTCACAAAAGCAATAAGTCTTAAACCAGTTAATGAAGAGGAATTAAAGAGT